>NZ_JBTJEQ010000031.1:0-59126 GCF_054456675.1 Jatrophihabitans sp. YIM 134969 | reverse complement strand
GAGGCCGGCGACGGTGAGGGTCTTGGTGTCGGCGACGGTGAGGGTGCCGCCGGTGAGGGTGAGGCCGGTGAGGGTGCCGGTGCCGACGGTGTTGTCGCCGCCGTCGATGCGTAGGCCGGTGCCGGAGGTGGTGGTGGCGGTGCGGGTGCCGCCGGTCCAGGCGGCGGTGCCGGTGACGGTGCTGCCGGTGAGGGTGCGGTTCCAGGCGCCGGTGTCGGGGGTACCGGCGACGCCGCCGCCGCTCATCGACACGGTTCCGCGGACCACGGTCACCGTGCCGGTGTTGGCGAAGGGCACCGAGTCGGCCAGGGTCTGACCGGCCGCGCCGAGGGTCACCGTCGTGCTACCGGCGTTCACCAGACCGTTGGCGCCGCCGCCGAAGTCCGTCATGCCGTTCGCCCCCGTTCCCGTCACCGAGAACGTGGCCCCGCTCGCGTTGACGAACCGGGAGCCGCCGTACTGGCCCCAGCCGCCACACGAGGAGTTCCACGTGAGCGACCCGGAGTTCGTCCATGTCGCCCCCGTGCTCAGGTCCACGTCGCAGGCGGACGACGTGCCGGTGCTCGTGAGCGTGCCGGCGGCCAGCGTGCCGCCGGTCCAGGTCAGCGTGGTGACCGACCACGCGCCGGTGAGGGAGCCGCCGGACACGGTCAGGGCCGTCAGCTGGGTGCCGTCGGGCCCACCCGGATCGGTGACGGTGAACGTCCCCGACGACACCGTGAGCGAACTGCCGGCGACCTGGAAGTACACCGCCCGCACCGTCGCGCCCGCCGACGAGACCACCGCCTTGCGGGCCGCCGTGGCGGACATGCAGGCGACGTCGGTCGAGGTCGGCACGCGCCCGGCGCTGCCCCAGTTCGACGCGGTGTCCCAGTCGGTGCTCGTCGCGCCCGTCCAGGTGATCGAGCACGTGGGCGCTCCACTCGCGGCCGGGGCGGAGGCGAGGGAGAACGCCGCGATCGCGGCCCCGGTCACCCCGGCGCCGAGCAGCAGGGTGGTCAGCAGACGAGGTCGCGACAGTGCGTTCATCCGGGGTCCTTCATCGAGGCGGCGCGTCAGCAGGACGCGAACGGTCCGAGGAAGGTATGCGCCCGGGAAGGCTTCTGTGAAGGCGGCTGCCGGGAACCCGGGCAATAGTCCGGTTGTTCCATGACGGCGGCAGAGACTCGGCGACGTGAACACTCCGGACGCGCGACGACCCGCGGCACGGGGGTCCGTGACGCGGGTCGTCGTGGCGCGATCGTGGTCGGCCGTCACGGTGCAGCGCGGCGGTCGGTCCGACCGGGTGATCGGCGTCCTGGCGTTCGGGTGCCGGTGGGCCGGTGGGTGCGGACCGGGCCTCGGGGGTGCGGCCTGGCTCGCGGGTCGGCGTGACGGCGGTGGAACGGGTCGAGCGGTGGTGCGGGTGGTGAGGGTGGCGCGGTTCGTGCGGGTGGAACGGGTCGGGCAGGTCTCAGGCGCTCTTGCCGGCGATCTGCTCGGTGCGTCCGGCGGCGGCGACGGCGATAAGCGCTTCGCGCTCCTCGACCGACTTGCCGCCCCAGACGCCGTACGGCTCGCGGGTCTGGATCGCCCACGAGAGGCACTGCGCGGTGACCGGGCAGCCCGAGCAGACGGCCTTGGCCGAGCGCTCGCGACGGCGGCGGGACGGGCCCCGCTCGTTGTCCGGGTGGTAGAACGTCGAGGTGTCCATGCCGCGGCATGCGGCCCCGAGCTGCCAGGCCCAGGTCTCCGCTTTCGGTGGCGGCAGGTGACGGACGTCGGCCATGGTGGTTCCTCCCCTTGTGCCTGCGGATTCCGCAGGGCCCCCGTGGCGTGTGGACAGCTGCTCCCTCCACCGGTGCAGCCCCACTCGGCAGCGAGCGGGCGGTCGGGGGAACCGCGTTAGATCGTCGTGAAGTTCGTTGACGATCTTGAGGGATCGATACCCCTGACGCAAGGGTCTTCACGAGGATTTGATAACGAGTTGATCAAGGCGGAGGTCGTTCTGTCCTGATTCGTCCCGACGAGTGATGATCTTGGGTTACCACGGGGGGAGGCGAAAAGCGCGTCAACACGCCTGAGTTTCCTCAGTGGCTGAGCAGGTCTCGGGGAAGGCAGGGCGGAACGCCCGATTCGTGCGCGAGCGGTGCCGGCGGAAGAGGTCCGCGACGGGCGCGATCAGCGACGCAGGACGGCGTCGACGTAGCCGCGCGCGTAGTCCCAGCTGACGT
Source organism: Jatrophihabitans sp. YIM 134969 (assembly GCF_054456675.1). Taxonomy (NCBI): domain Bacteria; kingdom Bacillati; phylum Actinomycetota; class Actinomycetes; order Jatrophihabitantales; family Jatrophihabitantaceae; genus Jatrophihabitans; species Jatrophihabitans sp. YIM 134969. The sequence continues at coordinate 56,913 of NZ_JBTJEQ010000031.1, read as the reverse complement.
AGTCGGCCGGGTCGGGCGCGAACGCCGGTTCGTGGACGTGGCTCCGGCCCTCGCCGAGCAACGCCTTGAGGTTCTCGGACATGAGGTCCCAGCCGAAGTAGTGCAGATCGCCGCAGTCGTCGCACTCGACGACCAGGCCGCGGACCCCGCGCGGCGAGAGCAGGCGGCGGAACTCGGCGACGGCGTCGAGGTCGGCGAGCAGACCGTCGCGCTCGGCGTCGGTGAGCGGTTCGACCGGTGCACGGTCGTCACCCGGCCCGAAGTGGTCCAACAGCGCGGCGATCGAGGGGTCGTCGGGGTCCTCCAGGAAGGGGTCCCGTGGGCCGTCCACGCTCGTCACGGCGCCCACGGTAGTTCGCTCTCCGGTGATTCGGCCACCATGCGGCGGACGGGGGTGGGTGGAGGAAGGTGGACGGGAGTTGTCGGACACCTGGAGGACACCGATGTCACCTCGCACCAGTCCCGCCCTCGGGAAGCAGATCAGCCGGGCCGACCACGTCGGCAGCCTGCTGCGGCCCGCGGCGCTGCTCGACGCCCGCGCGGCGCACGCCCGCGGCGCGCTCGACGACGACGGGTTGCGCGCCGCGGAGGACGCGGCCGTCGCCGACGTCGTGGCGATGCAACGCGACATCGGCCTGCGCACCGCCACCGACGGCGAGTTCCGGCGCACGTCGTGGCACATGGACTTCATCTACGCCCTGGACGGCATCAGCCGCACCGACGAGCAGATCGATGTTGCATTCCGCAACAGTTCCGGCGACATGAGTTTCACGTCGGCCGCGTTGAAGGTCGACGGCAAGGTCGGTATCGAGAAGCCCGTGTTCGCCGAGGCTTTCTCGTACCTGCAGGGTGTCGTCTCGAGCGACCAGGTCGCCAAGCTGACCATCCCGTCACCGAGCATGGTCCACTACCGCGGCGGACCGGCCGCGCTCGATCCGGCCGTCTACCCCGACGAGGACGAGTTCTGGTCGGACCTCTCGCAGGCGTACGCCGACCAGGTCCGCGGGATCGCGGCGCAGGGGTGCACCTACCTGCAGCTCGACGACACCAGCCTCGCCTACCTCAACGACCCGGCCCAACGGGCGCAGGTCGCGGCGCAGGGCCGCGACGCCGACCACCAGCACGAGCGGTACATCCGGCAGATCAACGCGGCGCTCGCCGACCGGCCCGAGGGGCTGACCGTCACCACCCACATGTGCCGGGGCAACTACCGCTCCTCGTGGGCCGCGGAGGGCGGCTACGACTTCGTCGCCGAGGCCCTGTTCGGTGGGCTCGACGTCGACGGCTTCTTCCTCGAGTTCGACGACGCCCGGTCCGGGGGCTTCGAGCCGCTGCGCTTCGTGCCGGAGGGCAAGGTCGTCGTCCTGGGGTTGGTCACGACCAAGCGGCCCGAGCTCGAGGACGCCGACACCCTGGTCCGGCGCATCGAGGAGGCGTCGCGGTACGTGCCGCTGGAGCAGCTCGCGCTCTCACCGCAGTGCGGGTTCTCCTCCACCGTCGAGGGCAACGCGCTGACCCGCGACGAACAGATCGCGAAACTGGCGCTGGTGGTCGAGGTCGCCGAGCGCGTCTGGGGGTGACGGCCGGGTCACACCGCCGCGCGCCACGGGTCGGACGGGCGCCGCGGCGGCGATACGATGCAGCATGACTTCCCCGGCCGCGGAGCTGCCCGATCCCTTCGTCCGTCTGGGCCTCACCTTCGACGACGTCCTGCTGCTGCCGGACGAGACCGACGTCATCCCGTCGGAGGTCGACACCACCACCCGCCTGACCCGGGAGGTGACCCTCGCGCTGCCGCTCGTCTCGGCCGCGATGGACACCGTCACCGAGGCGCGGATGGCGATCGCGATGGCCCGGCAGGGCGGCCTCGGCGTCCTGCATCGCAACCTGTCGATCGCGGACCAGGCGGGTCAGGTCGACCTGGTCAAGCGCAGCGAGTCGGGGATGGTGAGCAACCCGATCACGGTGGCGCCCGAGGCCACGCTGGCCGAGGTCGACGAACTGTGCGGCCGCTACCGCATCTCCGGTGTGCCGGTGGTCGACGCCCGCGGGGTGCTGGTCGGCATCATCACCAACCGCGACCTGCGGTTCGTCCCGCCGTCGGAGTTCGAGCGGCGCACCGTCCGCGAGGTGATGACCCGCATGCCGCTGGTCACCGCGCCGGTCGGGATCGGCCGTGACGACGCCGCCGCGCTGCTGGCCAAGCACAAGGTCGAGAAGCTGCCGATCGTGGACGCCGAGGACCACCTGCGCGGCCTCATCACGGTGAAGGACTTCACCAAGGCCGAGCAGTTCCCGCTCGCCACCAAGGACGCCGACGGCCGGTTGCGGGTCGCCGCCGCGGTCGGGTTCTGGGGCGACGCCTGGGAGCGTGCCACCGCCCTCATCGACGCCGGGGTCGACGTGCTCGTGCCCGACACCGCGAACGGCCAGGCCCGGCTGATGCTGGAGATGGTCCGCCGCCTCAAGGGCGACCCGGCGCTGCGGCACGTGCAGGTCCTCGCGGGCAACGTCGCCACCCGCGCCGGGGCGCAGGCGCTGGTCGACGCCGGCGCCGACGGCGTGAAGGTCGGCGTCGGGCCGGGCTCCATCTGCACCACGCGCGTCGTCGCGGGGGTCGGCGTCCCGCAGGTCACCGCGATCCACGAGGCGGCCCAGGCGTGCAAGCCCGCAGGCGTCCCGCTCGTGGGCGACGGCGGCCTGCAGTACTCCGGTGACATCGCCAAGGCCATCGTCGCGGGCGCCGACACCGTCATGCTCGGCTCGCTGCTCGCCGGCTGCGACGAGTCGCCCGGCGACCTGGTGTTCGTCAACGGCAAGCAGTTCAAGAGCTACCGCGGCATGGGCTCGCTCGGCGCGATGGCCTCGCGCGGGCGGGTCTCGTACTCCAAGGACCGCTACTTCCAGGCCGACGTCGCCTCCGACGAGGAGATCGTCCCCGAGGGCATCGAGGGTCAGGTGCCCTACCGCGGCCCGGTCGCCGCCGTCGCCCGCCAGCTCGCGGGCGGCCTGCACCAGTCGATGTTCTACGTCGGCGCGCACACGATCCCGGAGCTGCAGAGCCGCGGGAAGTTCATCCGCATCACCGCCGCCGGGCTCACCGAGTCCCACCCCCACGACATCCAGATGACGGTCGAGGCGCCCAACTACTCCGGCCGCTAGACCCACCGCCAAGACCGGCGAGTGGTCACCTCTCCCTCCGAGTGGTCGGGAACTTCTGACCACTGACCGCCCTTCCTGCCCACTCGCCGGGGCCGCTGCGGCAGGATGAGGTCCGTGCCTGACACCGTGGAGATCGGCCTGGGTCGCAGCGTCCGTCGGGGCTACCGCCTCGACGAGGTCGCGCTGGTGCCGACCCGGCGCACGCGCGGGACCTCGAAGGTCTCGATGGAGTGGCAGATCGACGCCCACCAGTTCCGGCTGCCGTTCGTCGCCGCGCCGTCCGACGCCGTCGTGAGCCCCGCGACCGCGGTCGAGATCGAGCGCTGCGGCGGCCTCGCGGTCCTCGACGGCGAGGGTCTCTGGACCCGGTACGACGACCCGACCACCGCGCTCGCGACCATCGCCGACCCCACGACCGAGACCAGCGAGGTGCAGCGGATCTACGCCGCGCCGGTGTCGGCCGACCTGCTGCGGCGGCGGGTGAAGGAACTGCGCGACGCCGACCTTCGGGTCGCGGTGCGGGTGTCCCCGCAGCACGCGGTCGAGCTCGGACCGGTCGCGGTCGAGGCGGGCGTCGACGTGCTCGTCGTGCAGGGCACCGTCATCAGTGCCGAGCACGTCGTCAACGAACGGCACGGCGAGACGCCCCCCGAGGCGCTGAACCTCAAGGAGTTCGTCGCCGACCTCGACATCCCCGTGCTGGTCGGGGGTTGCTCCAACTACCAGACCGCGTTGCACCTCATGCGCAGCGGCGCCGCGGGCGTCATCATCGGCTTCGGCGCCCACTCCGGCGCCCTGACGCCGACCGCGCTCGGCATCGACGTCCCGATGGCCACCGCGATCGTCGACGCCGCCGCCGCCCGCCGTGACTACCTCGACGAGACCGGCGGCCGGTACGTCCACCTCATCGCCTACGGCGACCTCGCCACCGGCGGCGACGTCGCCAAGGCCATTGCGTGCGGCGCCGACGCCGTCATGCTCGGTGAGGCCCTGGCCCACGCGGAGGAGGCGCCCGGGGGCGGGGCCTACTGGGACAGCACCGTCGGTCACCCGCGAGTCCCGCGATCCGCGGTCGTGCCGGCGCGCGCCGGTGTGCGGCCGTCGTTGGAGCAGGTGCTGCGCGGGCCCGCCGAGGACGCCGACGCGACGTCCAACCTGTTCGGTTCGGCGCGGCGGGCGATGGCCAAGTGCGGCTACTCGTCGGTGAAGGAGTTCCAGCGGGCCGAACTCACACTGGTCTCGCCCCGGTCCTGAGCGGGCGGGGTCCGGGACTACCGTCTCCGGGGTGACCGATCGTGCGACCGACACCGCCGAGCTCGACCCCGACGTCGCGCAGTGGCTGCTGCGGATCAGTCCGCGCTCGGCGCCGGTCACGGTCGAGGAAGCCCGGGTGCAGACCCGCGAGAGCAACGCCGCGGCCCTGGCCGCGCTGAACCCTGACCTGACCCCCGCGTCGGAGACCGACGACGTCCTGCCCGGCCCGGCCGGTGACATCCCGGTGCGGGTGCTGCGGCCCGCCCACGACGGCCCGGTTCCGACCGTCGTCTACCTGCACGGCGGCGGCTGGGTCGTCGGCGACCTCGACACCCACCTCGGCCACGCCCGGCGCATCTGCGTGCAGGCGAACGCGGTCGTGGTGTCGGTCGCCTACCGGCTCGCCCCCGAGCACCGCTTCCCGGCCGCGTACGACGACGCCTTCGCTGCCACCGTCGCGGTCTCCGAGCGGCTCGAGCAGTTCGGCGGCAACGACGTGCTGGTGGTGGCCGGTGACAGCGCGGGCGGCCAGCTCGCGGCGTCGGTCGCCATCGGCTTCCGCGACGCCGGCCGGGCCCTGTCGGCGCAGCTGCTGCTCTACCCGGTCACCGACGTCGCGGGCCGCTACGAGGACGTCGACATCAACGCGACGTACATGTCGCGCAACACCGCCCACCAGCGGTTCGGGCTGACGCTGGAGGGCATGCAGGCGTTCGCCCGCCACTACGTCGAGCTCGCCGACTCCGCCGACTGGCGGGTCTCGCCCTACCGGCGGCCCGACCTGCAGGGTGTCGCCCCGGCCGTCATCCACACGTCGTCGTTGGACGTCCTGCGCGGTGAGGGCAACTTCTACGGCGACCGGCTGCGGGCCGCGGGGGTCGAGGTCGTCGCGCGGGAGTTCCCGTCGCTCAACCACTCCTACTTCGGGCTCGGCGGCGTCTCGGCCGTGGCCGACGCCGCAGCGGGTCAGGCGGCCGAGGACCTCCACGAACTGCTGGCACGGACGGGCGCGGAGACCATCGCGGTGTCGGCCCCGGCGAGTTGAGAGGCCGCTAGAGCCAGTCCTTCCGCTTGAACAGCAGGTAGAGCAGGCCCATGGCGACCACGATGATCCCGGTCGAGATCAGGAACCCCGTGGTGGTGCCGAAGTCGGGGTACTTGACGTTCTGGCCGTAGAAGCCGGTGATCGCCGTGGGCACGGCGATGATCGCCGCCCACGAGGTCAACTTCTTCATGACGACGTTGAGGCGGGCGTCCTGCAGCGACATGTTCGAGCTGAACACGTTGTTGAGCAGGTCGCGGGCCTGGTCGGTCCACTCGACCACCCGCGCCACGTGGTCGTCGAGGTCGGCCCAGTAGGACTCCATCGTCGGGTGGCGTGCTCCCCGGACCCGGTGCAGCGAGCTCACCATCTGTGCCTGCGGTGAGACCACCCGGCGCAACGCCACGATGCTGCGGCGCAGGTCGAACTGCAGCTTGCGTTCCGGCAGGGTCTCGGGCTTGCCGTCGAACAGTTGGCTCTCGAGGGTGTCGATGCGGTCCTCGATGTCCTGCACGGTGTCGAACTGGCCGTCCACCACGTGGTCGAGCAGGCCGTAGAGCAGCACGTCGACGCCGTTGTCGGCGATGAGCGCACCCAGGTCGTCCCACCGTTTGACGACGTCCTCGAAGCCGCGCCAGTCGCCGTCGTGCACGGTGATCAGCGCCTTCTCGAGCACGAAGGCCGAGATGCGGCAGGTCTCGACCTCGTCGCCGGCCAACGACGTCGCGTAGACGGTGACGAACGAGTAGCGGCCGTACCCGGTGACCTTCGGGCGTTCGTCGGCCGCGACGGCGTCCTCGACCGAGTTGGGGTCGAGCGAGATCTCCTCGGCGAGCTTGGCCAGCATGGCGTGGTCGGGCGAGGTGAGGTCGACCCACACCAACTTGCCCGGCATCTCCAGGTGGTCCGAGACCCGCTCGATCGAGAAGTGGTGGTCGACGACCTGCCCGTCCTTCCACACCCGGGTGCGCACGCCCGGGTCGCGGTTCTCCTCGTGGGCCACCGGGTCGACGGTGTCGGTCGTCACCGGCTCAGTGTGCGCTCCGTAGACTTCCGACGTGGCACCCGACACCGGCTCGCAGCGGCACGACCTCGTCCTGGTGGTCGACTACGGGGCGCAGTACGCGCAACTGATCGCCCGCCGCGTGCGGGAGGCCAACGTCTACTCCGAGATCGTCCCCCACGACACCGACCCGGCCGAGATCCTCGCCCGCAAGCCCGCGGCGATCATCCTCTCGGGTGGCCCGTCGTCGGTGTACGCCGAGAGCGCGCCGCAGACCCCGGCCCGGTTGTTCGACGGCGAGGTGCCGGTGTTCGGCATCTGCTACGGCTTCCAGGCCATGACCGCGGCACTCGGGGGCACCGTCGCCCACACCGGTGACCGGGAGTACGGCCGCACGTCGCTGACCGTCGCCGAGCCCGGCGTGCTGTTCCGCGACACCCCGGTCTCCCAGCAGGTGTGGATGAGCCACGGCGACACCGTGACCCAGGCGCCCGAGGGTTTCCTGGTCACGGCCTCGACCGCGACCACGCCGGTCGCGGCGTTCGAGTCCGTCGACCGCGGGTTCGCCGGCGTCCAGTTCCACCCGGAAGTGTTGCACACTGCACACGGCCAGAAGATGCTCGAGCACTTCCTCTACGACATCGCGGGCATCGAGCCGCGGTGGACCGACGCCGACATCATCGAGGAGCAGGTCGCGGCCGTCCGCGCTCAGGTCGGCGACAAGCGCGTGCTGTGCGGGCTGTCGGGCGGGGTCGACTCCTCGGTCGCCGCAGCCCTGGTCCAGCGCGCGGTCGGCGACCAGTTGACCTGTGTCTTCGTCGACCACGGCCTGCTGCGTGAGGGTGAGGCCGAGCAGGTCGAACGCGATTTCGTCGACAGCACCGGCGTGAACCTCGTCGTGGTCGACGCCGCGGCGACGTTCCTCGAAGCCCTCGCCGGGGTGACCGACCCCGAGGAGAAGCGCAAGATCATCGGCCGCGAGTTCATCCGCGCGTTCGAACGCGCCGCCCGTGAGATCTCGGCCGAGGGCGACCCGATCGAGTTCCTGGTGCAGGGCACGCTCTACCCCGACGTCGTGGAGTCCGGCGGTGGTTCGGGTGCGGCCAACATCAAGAGCCACCACAACGTCGGTGGTCTGCCCGACGACCTGCAGTTCGGGCTGGTCGAACCGCTGCGCGCGCTGTTCAAGGACGAGGTGCGCCGGGTCGGTGAGCAGCTCGGCGTGCCCGAGGCGATCGTCTGGCGCCAGCCGTTCCCCGGCCCCGGCCTCGGCATCCGGATCATCGGCGAGGTCACCGCCCCGCGCCTGGAGATCCTCCGCCGCGCCGACGCCATCGCCCGCGCCGAGTTGTCCCGCGCCGGCCTGGACCGCGAGATCTGGCAGTGCCCGGTGGTGCTGCTGGCCGACGTCCGCTCCGTCGGCGTCCAGGGCGACGGCCGCACCTACGGCCACCCGGTCGTGCTGCGACCGGTGTCGTCGGAGGACGCCATGACCGCCGACTGGACCCGCGTCCCCTACGACGTCCTGGAGACGATCTCGACCCGCATCACCAACGAGGTCGCCGAGGTCAACCGGGTCGTTCTCGACGTCACCAGCAAGCCGCCGGGCACGATCGAGTGGGAGTGAGCGGGCTCAGCCGCTGACGGGGCGCAGGTAGGCGCGTTCGTCGGCGAAGGCCTGGAAACCCAGCCGCCGCAGGATGGGCGCGGATGTCGTGACCTTGCCCTTCACCAGACCCGTCGTGGCGCCGCGCTCCCGGGCGACGCGCAGCCGCTCGGCCAGCACCGCCCGGTAGGCACCCCGGCCGCGGTGCCCGGGCAACGTGACGCCCGCCCAGAGCCGCGCGACGTCGCCGGCCAGGGTCATGCCGCCGGTCGCGACCGGGGTGCCGTCCGCGCGGGCGACGAACCGCAGCCCGGTGCCGTCGGCGGTCTCCGCCAGCCACCGGTCGAGGTCGTCCTCGGGGGCGACGGGCGTGCCCCACCCCTCGGCGTTGACCCGGGCGAAGTCCCGGAGGCTGTCGCGGTCGGTCGCGAGCGCGGCGGTGGTGCCGTCGGGGACGTCGAAGGCCGGCACCGGTCCGGTGAGGTCGAGCGCGAGGACCGTGACGGTCTCGGTCAGCTCGGCGCCGGCGTCCTGCAGGTGGGACTCGAGCTCGGCGGGGGTCGTCCCCTCGTCGATCCACCACGCGACGTCGGGGCGTCCCCAGGCGCGGACGACCGCGTCCACGTCCGCGATCAGCTCGGACGGCGCCCGCTGCGACCGGATCCGTGTGGCCCACGTCGGCGGGTCCCACGACTCGGGGTACCCGACGACCGCGACCTCGGGCGTCACGTGGGAGGGCGCGCCGTCGGGGAGGTACAACCAGTCGGCAGCAGCGGCGACGACGCGGGCGTTCCAGTCGGACACCCGAGGCAAGCTAGCGCACGCGCAGCCAGGTCGACGAGGGGAAGTGGCCGTCGGGACCCGCGTAGAGGCCACGGTCCATCGGGCGCGGCCGGTACTCGGGGAACACCGACCCGATGACGTCGGGGCGGTCGTGGTGCAGTGCCGACTGCGAGGCGAGGACCTCGAAGCGGTCGGAGTGGGCCAGCAGGGCCGCGAGCAGTGTCGTCTCCTGCCAGTCGAACATCGAGGCGTAGACGTCGGGGGCGTAGAGGTACGGCAGCGTGATGTCGTGGATGTGGACGACCACGCCCGACGGCAGGCGCGGCAGCAGCTCGAGGTAGAGGTGGGGCAGCTCCGAGCCGGTGCGCACCACGTGGGTGGAGTCGATGAACACCAGGTCGCCGGGGCCCAGGCGGTCGACGTGGTGACCGACCGCCGTGCCCCCGGTGGCCTCGGCCGAGACGAACGGCAGGTGCGCCACCCGCCCGGCCGTGTACGGGTCGCACGCCACGATCTTGGTCTCCGGACGCCCCTCGGTGACCGACCGCGCGACGGCGTCGGACATCACCGCGGTGGAGCTGCCGCTGCCGATCTCCACGATCTGCGACGGCGTGTGGCGGCGGATCCAGGCGTGGAGGAACTGGGCCTCGATCTCGCCGTACCGCATCCCGCCCACACCCTCGGCGAGTCGGGCCAGCCGGGCCAGCGGCAGTTCGCCGCCGTGCTCGGCGGCGGTGTCGACGAACCACGCCGCCTGGGCGTCGAGATCCCACGGGAACGGCATCGGCTCCAGCGGATGACGCCACGAGTCCTCGTCCCGGCGCAGGGCCGCGCGGTGGGGGACCGAGGAGTAGTAGTGCGCGGGGAGCACGTGCACGCCCAGACGGTCGCCGGCACGGAACACCGCGCCGGCGACGCGCTTCTGCGCCTCGCGTCGAAGGGACATGCGCCCATTGGTGGGGACGCGTCCCCACCACGCAACTCGGGCCCCGACCTCTCCTGACGTGGAGGTCCTGCCCCCTCACCTCTCGGCGGCTGCGAGACCGCCGCGGCTCACCGCACGACGATGTCGTGCAGACCCTCGTACTCGACCAGCGCGGGCTCGGTCAGCGAGCGGACGTCGTCCGGTGTGACACCGGGCGCGGTCTCCATCAGCACCAGGCCGTCGGGGGTGACGTCGATGACCGCGAGGTCGGTGATGATCCGTTCCACGCACGACTTGCCGGTCAGTGGCAGGGTGCAACGGTCCAGGATCTTCGGGCTGCCGTCCTTCGCCGTGTGCTCCATGACCACGATGACCTTGCCGGCGCCGTGCACCAGGTCCATCGCACCGCCCATGCCCTTGATCATCTTGCCGGGCACGGTCCAGTTCGCGAGGTCGCCCTCGACCGAGACCTGCATCCCGCCGAGCACCGCGATGTCGACGTGGCCACCGCGGATCATCCCGAAACTCGCGGCGGAATCGAAGAACGAGGCGCCGGGCAGGACCGTGATGGTCTCCTTGCCGGCGTTGATGAGATCGGCGTCGATCTCGTCGTCGGTCGGGTACGGACCGACGCCGAGAACGCCGTTCTCGGAGTGGAGCACGACCTCGACGCCGGGTCGGATGTAGTTGGGCACGAGGGTCGGCAACCCGATACCGAGGTTGACGTAGGACCCGTCGAGCAGTTCGTCGGCCACCCGGGCCGCCATCTGCTGCCGGGTGAGTCGGGGGAGCGCTGTCGAAGTCGTCACTGCCGCACCGTCCGTCGCTCGATCTTCTTGCCCTCGGTGCCGACCTCGACCACGCGGTCGACGAAGATGCCCGGGGTGTGGACCAGGTCGGGGTCGATCGCGCCGGGTTCGACCAGTTCCTCGACCTCGGCGATGGTGATGCGGCCGGCGCCGGCGACCAGCGGGTTGAAGTTGCGGGCCGTCTTGTCGAACACCAGGTTGCCGTGGCGGTCGCCCTTCGCCGCCCGCACCAACGCGAAGTCGGTGACGATGGCGTGCTCGAGCACGTACTCCTTGTCGGCGAACAACGCCTGCCCGGCGCCGTCGAAGTCGGGGAAGGCGCGGGTCTCCTTCTCCGGTGACGCGACCGCCACGCTGCCGTCGGCCGCGTAGCGCCACGGCAGGCCGCCGTCGGCGACGAGCGTGCCGACGCCCGCCGGTGTGAAGAACCCGGGGATCCCCGCGCCGCCCGCGCGCAGTCGCTCCGCGAGCGTGCCCTGCGGGCACAGTTCCAGTTCCAGTTCACCCGCGAGGTACTGCCGGGCGAACTCCTTGTTCTCGCCGACGTACGAGCCGGTCGTCCGTGCGATCCGGCCCGCGAACAGCAGCTTGCCGAGGCCCTCGCCGTCGACCCCGCAGTTGTTGGAGACCGTCTGCAGGTCGGTCGCCCCCTGGGCGAACAGCGCGTCGATGAGCACGAACGGGATGCCGCACAGGCCGAACCCGCCCACGCCGATCGACGCGCCGTCGCCGATGTCCGCGACAGCCTCGGCCGCCGTCCCCACCGTCTTGTCCACGGAACAGGACACTAGGACCGCAGGCACCGAAACCCAAGCATCGGGGTCGCGCCGCCCACGAACACCCGATTCTGCAACGGTTTCCGTGTCAGTCGCGCCGACCCTGGACCGGAGTGGTCGCGGCCGCTAGTGTCCCCCTGGCAGTAGTCAGGTAGCTAACGCCTACACGAGGAACCGGTGGGGTCGACGACGGTGCGGCGGGAAGGGGACGGTGGGCTCCCACCGGATACCCTCGACCCCTCACGACGACGTCTGGGGTGGTCGCACGATGGCAAGTCTCGACAAGGTGGTGGAACGCCTCGGGGAACTGGGGATGTCCGCCTACGAGGCCAAGGCCTATCTCGCGCTGGTGTCGGCGGGCAAGCCGCTGAACGGGTACGAGGTCGCGAAGAACTCCGGCGTGCCCCGGAGCACCGTCTACGAGACGCTGGGCAAGCTCGTCGCGCGCGGAGCGGCGTTCGAGGCACGGACCGCCACCGACTCGGTCTCCTACCTGCCGCTCCCGACCTCGTCGCTGCTGGACCGGATGAGCCGCGACTTCGAGGACTCTCTCACCGCGCTCCGGCACGATCTGCCGTCGATCGCCGCACCGCAGCAGGCCCACCTGCTGCACAACCTCACCGACTACGACGCGCTCATGGAGCGGTGCGCCGACGTCATCCGCGAGTCACGCCGCGAACTGTTCGTGTCGATCTGGCCGGAGGAACGCGAGCGGCTCGGCCCGTTGCTGCGCGAGGCGGAGGACCGGGGGGTCGACGTCACCGTCCTGGTCTTCGGCGACGACTCCGAACCCATCGGACACACGTACCGGCACGACCACTCACCGCCGGAGTTCGTCCTGGACTACCTGGGCTACCGCCTGTTCGTCATCTCCGGCGACAACCGACAGTCGGTCATCGGCGGGGCCCAGGGAACCGACGGCTGGGGCGTCTACACCGACAACCCCGCCGTGGTGCTGCTGTCGATCGAGTACGTGCGTCACGACATCGCGATGCAACTGCTCGGCGCGCAGTTCGGCGCGACGCAGGTCACCGAGTACGTCCGCTCCAACCCGGAGTTCGTCCACCTGCGGGCGGCCCGTGCCATCAAGGCGTCACGGCTCTCGGGGCAACAGGACGAAGCGCCCGCTCCCGGGCGGGCCGCACGCAAGACCACCCGGTCGCGGCGCAGCGCGAGCTAGTCCCGCGCCCGCCGTCGACCCCGAGGAGGGGAGAGCGGCGATGAGGTCGCTCGAGGGCATGTCGGTCCTGGTCACGGGCGGGGGCTCAGGCCTCGGCGAGGCGGTGGCCCGCCACTTCGTGGCCCGCGGCGCGAGGGTCACGATCTCCGGGCGCCGCGCCGCGAAGATCGACGCCGTGGCGCACTCCCTCGGCGACGCCTGCCGGGCCGTGACCGGTGACGTCGCCGTGCCGGCCGACCGCGCGCGGATGGTCGACGCGGCCGTCGAGCACGGCGGTGGCCTGGAGACGCTCGTCAACGCCGCCGGCAACATGTACCGCACGGCCATCGCCGATCTCGATGAGGAGCAGTTCCTCGACCTGTTCCACACGAACGTCGTCGGACCGAGCCGGCTCACGGCCGACGCGTTGCCGCACCTCACCGCCGCCCGGGGCAACGTCGTGTTCTTCGGGTCCGTGCACACCCAGCGGGCGTTCCCCGGAGCGTCGCCGTACGCGGCCACCAAGGGGGCGTTGGAGACGCTGACCGGCGTGCTCGCCGCCGAACTGGGCCCAGCCGGTGTGCGGGTCAACGCCATCCGCCCGGGAGGCGTCCCGACCGAGATCAACCAGCGCGCCGGGCTCGGCACCGACGAGGAGAGCCTGGCCCGGCTCAACAGCCTGGCCTCGGCGCACGCCCTCGGCCGCATCGGCACGCCCGAGGAGATCGCTGAGGGTGTCGCGTACCTGGCCGCGGCCGAGTGGGTCACCGGCATCGTGCTCGGCGTCGACGGCGGCATGTCGCTCGGCGTGACGAACGCGTGACGAGCCCGCTCTACCTCGCGGCCGGGACGGTGCTCGACGCGCCACCGGAGGTCCAGATCCGGGCCGCTGCGGCCGCAGGCTTCGACGGCTGCGGGCTTCGCCTCGACGCCGGGTCGACCGACGCCGCCACCGTCGCGCGGCTGGCGAAGACCGCGGCCCGGGAGGGCGTCCGGATCCTCGACGTCGAGGTGGTGCGGCTGACCGGCCGCGCGCCGAGCGCCGCCGACCGACGTCTCGTCGAGATCGGCGCCGAGCTCGGCGCGCAGTGGGTCCTCACCGTGAGCCAGGTGGAGGAGATCGGCGACCGCCTGCGCGGCCTCGAGGCGCTCACCGATGTCGCAGGACGCAACGGTCTCCGGGTCGCCCTGGAGTTCATGGCGTTCACGGCGGTGACCGACCTCGCCGCCGCGCTCCAGCTGTGGTCGTTGATCGGAGCACCGGTGGGAGTGCTGGTGGACGGGCTGCACCTGCACCGCACGGGCGGCACCGCGACGCAGGTCGCCACCATGCCGCCTGGGTCGCTCGCCTACCTGCAGGTGTGCGACGTGGCCGGCGGCCCCGCTCCGGTCGGCGCCGTGGCGCTCGCCGACGAAGCCCGCCACCACCGGATGATGCCGGGTACGGGTGTCATCGACCAGGCCGCGTTGGTCGCGGCCCTGCCCGAAGGCACGCCGGTGACGGTCGAGGTCCAGAACGACGACCTGGCCCAGCGGCTGACGGCCGCCGAGCGTGCCCGTGTGGCCCACGCCGCGGCCACCCGCTTCGTCAGCCGCTGACGGGTTCGCCCCGCGGTACCCACGCCCACGGCACTCCGGGGAAACCCACGATGCCGGACGCCTGCACGGTACGGCGGCTGATGCGCCAGCCGGCGGGCGTCCGGCGCAGGTCGTCGAGGTAACGCAGTCGCACCTCCGACACCGTCTCGTCGCGCTCCAGGTGCCAGGCCGTCACGTACGTGACGACGTGTGCGGTGTCGCCGTCGAGGTCGACGACGCTCTGACCCAGCTGGTGGTGGGTCCGACGGAACTGCGCCTGGCCCTCGGCGATCCGGGCCGTGACCGCGGCGCGGCCGGAGCGCGGGCCACCGCGGCCGGGTCCGTAGTCGACCTCGCAGTCCTCGGTGAACACCGCGTCGAGGGCCGCGATGTCGTACTCGTCGACACGCAGGCAGAACTCGGCGAGGATGCGGGCGATGTCGGAACGCGCGGTGAGGGCCTCGACCTGCGCGACGAGGTCGGTCACCGGTCGGCGCTCACAGCGCGGCCAGTTCGGAGTCGGACCGGCCGATGACCCACAGCGCGCCGCGTTGGACGATCCGCCGCTGGACCTCGTTGCGGTAGGTCGGGACGTGGTGGCCGAGGGTGTCGTGGACGACCCGACCCGCGCCGATCGTGCGCGCCCAGACCAGAGGGTGGTCGCGGCCGGAGTGCGTCGCCGTGGCGAGCGGGACGACGTCGTCGGCTTCGTCCAGGAAGCCGTAGACCTCGTCGTCGACGGTGAACGACGACGGCAGTCCCGCGACGACCGGGTGCCGCTCCGGGTGCACCGTCACCTCGACCGGCCCGAGCGGCGGGTGGTGGGAGGTCTCCCAGTCCCACCGGGCGCCGACCAGGTCACGCCAGCCGGGCCACCCGTCGAAGCAGATCGATGCAGCGTGCAACGCCAGCACGCCGCCGCCGGCGTACACCCACGCCTCGACGTCCCGCTGAGTGGCCGGGTCGACCTCGATGCCGAACTCGGCCCGACGGTCGAGGTAACGCTCGACGTCCATCCGCCAGCGCAACATGTTGACCACCAGCAGGTCGACCCCGTCGAGGTCGTCGAGGGCCGGGAGAACGTCCTCGCGCACCGTGACGTCGAAACCCACCTCGTCGAGCAGGTGGGAGACCTCGGCGTTCAGCGCCGGGAAGTCGTGGGTGACCCCACCGGACAGGACGACGGCGGTCGGCCGGGTCGTCCCTCGGGTTTCGATGGTCCCGCTCCCACGTGGTCGATGTGGTCGTCAGTGTGCTGACGACCTCGGTCTCTCCCGCAACGTAGCCGGGGGGACGGAGCGTGTCCACCGCCCGTCCGGCCCTGGCACGAGGCGTGGACCACCGCAACGAATCCGAAACGGATCCAGTCGGAACCGTGGACCGACGGGTCGGGCGGGCCCTACCATCTCGATGCGTCGTCAGGATGACGACGACGCATCGACCGCACGGCGAGCCGACAGGGGGGCACCGACGTGGCTGACCCTCGGCGGGTCCTGGTGACGGGCGGGGGCTCGGGCATCGGCGCGGCCACGGCCGCGCTGTTGGCGGAGCGTGGTTGGGACGTCGAGACCGCTGACCTGCTCCCACCCGAGGGCGGACACCTGCTCGACGTGGCCGACGAGGCCGGGTGGCTGGAGCTCGTCGAACGGCTCTGGCCGATCGACGCCCTGGTCAACTGTGCCGGCATCCGCGACCGCAGTCCGATCCCCGAGATGACGGTCGAGCAGTTCGACCGCATGCTGGCGATCCACGTTCGAGGCGGGTTCGTCGGCGTCCGGGAGCTGTCGCGCCGGTGGCTCGCCGAGGACCGGGCCGGGGCCGTCGTGAGCATGGCGTCGGTGAACGCGACCCACGCCGTCGCCGACCAGGTGCACTACGCGGCGGCCAAGGCCGCGGTCACCGGGCTGACCCGCGCCGCCGCCGTCGAACTGGCGGCGAGCGGCATCCGCATCAACGCGGTCGCGCCCGGGCTCATCCGCACACCGATGACCGAGGTCCGGTTCTCCGACCCGGCGATGCTCGAGTGGATGACCAACCGCATCCCCATGCGCCGCCACGGAGAGCCGCTCGACATCGCGAACGCGGTGGCGTTCCTGCTCTCTGACGAGGCCGCCTACGTCACCGGGGTGACGCTCGCTGTGGACGGTGGTTGGACCGCATGCTGAACCGCCCGCCGCACCGAGGAGGAAACCGATGACCGACGTCGTGATCGACACGTTCAGCGAGGCCCGGGAGATCTACCGCAACAAGCAGTTGCGGCAGGGCCTGTACGACGCGGCCGGCGTCGTCATGACCGGCGTGCTGGTGAACCTGCACGGCGACGAGCACAAGCAGCGTCGGCGGCTGGAGAACCGGACCTTCCGGCGTGAGACCTTCGACCACTACGAGCGGGACCTGTTCCCCGACGTCGTCGAGCGCACCCTCGCGCCGGTGATCGCGGCGGGCCGCACCGACCTCGTGCACTTCGGCCACGCGCTCATGCTCAACCTCGCCGCGGTGACGGCCGGCGTCGACCGGCCACGCGGGGACGAGGAGGAGACCGCGCGGTTGCACGAATACGTTCAGTACTTCATCGAGGGGGCGACCCTCGGACACTCGACGCTGGACCGGGGGGAGCGGGCCGCGGTCATCGCCGATCAACTCGAGAAGTGGCGGGTCGAGTTCCTGCAGCCCTCGATCGACCGGCGCAGCGATCTGCTGGCGCAGGTCGCAGCGGGTGGGCTGGACGAGGGCGCGGTGCCCCGCGACATCCTGAGCGCGCTTCTGCTGCACCACGCCGAGCTGGGCCTCGACCAGGCGACGCTGACACGCGAGATCGCCTTCTTCCTGCTGGCCGGCGCGCACACCTCGGCCACCGCGCTGGTCCGCACGATCGACCTCGCGCTCGGCTGGCTCGACACCCACCCCGAGGACCGCGAACGACTGTGCCACGACCGGCTGTTCGTGCAACGGTGCGTGCACGAGACGATCCGGCTCAACCCGTCGAGCCCCACCGGGGTCCGGAGGGCCATGGCCGACGTGACGCTGCGTTCGGGCGCCGAGATCCACGAGGGTGACCTCGTGACCGTCGACCTGGTCTCGGTGAACCGCGATGCCTCCGTGTTCGGCGACGACGCGGCGACGTTCGACCCCACACGCGTCACCCCCGACGGCGTCGCGCCGTTCGGGCTGAGCTTCGCGGCCGGGATGCACGTCTGCATCGGCCAGGACCTCGCCGCGGGCGTGGTGGCGGCCGGTGACGACGACCCCGGCGACAAGCACCTGTTCGGGCTGGTCCCCGTGGCCGTCCAACGCTTCTTCCAGGCGGGCGTGCGCCGCGACCCCGAGCACGCCCCGACACGCGACACCGCGACCACCCGGCCGTACTGGTCGCAGTACCCCGTCCTGCTGGGCTGAGTCCGGTGGTCCGCACCGCACCGTCCGGCACGATCGACGAAGGGATTCCCGCCATGGCCGTCCGCGCCGAGGTCGACGAGGACACCTGCATCAGCTCGGGCAAGTGCGTCGCCGACGCCCCCGGAGCCTTCGAGTTCGACGACGACGAGATCGCCCACGCCACGTCGCTCGCGAGCACCTTCGACCGCACCCGGTTGATCCAGATCACCCGCACCTGCCCGTCCGGCGCGATCCGCGTCTTCGACGGCGACGACGAGATCGAGCTCGACTGATGGGCTTTCGCCACGTCGTCATGTTCCGCTGGGCACCGGGAACCCCGCGGGCGGACCGGGACGCAGCCGTCGGCGCGTTGCGCGTGTTCGGTGAGCAGATCGCCGATCTGGGCGCGCAACTGCAGGTCGGCAGCGACGCAGGTGTGAGCGAGGGCAGCTTCGACACCGTCGTCGTGGTGGACTTCCCCGACGCCGGGGCCTACCGGCGCTATGCGGTCGACCCGCGCCACCTCGAACTCATCGCCCGGTACATCAAGCCGTTCCTCGCCGAGCGCGCCGCCGTGCAGACCGAGATGCCGTGACACCCCCGCTGCGGACGGTCGTCGTCGGAGCGGGCCAGGCGGGCGCCCGGTGCGCCCTGACCCTACGCGAACAGGGCTACACCGGCGAGATCGTCCTCCTGGGCGACGAGCCGTACCTGCCGTACGAACGGCCTCAGCTCTCCAAGGGTTTCCTCGCGGGCACGCGCACCGCTGACGACCTCCTCGTCGCGGGCGCGGACGCCTACGCCGGGGCAGGGGTGCACCTGCGGCTCGGTGCCGCGGTCCACGGTGTCGACCTCGATGCCCGCGAGGTCGCGCTCGGCGACGGATCGTCGCTCTCCTACACCGATCTGGTGCTCGCCACCGGATCCGTCGCCCGCGGCCTCCCGGTGGCCCGCGCCGACGGCGTCGCGGTGCTGCGGACCCGCGACGACGCCGAGCGGATCGCGGCGCACCCGGGTGGGCGGGCGGTCGTGATCGGCCTCGGTCTCGTCGGCGCCGAACTGTGCGCTGGGCTGGTCGGGCGCGGGTACGAGGTGACGGCGGTGGAGCCGGAGACCGCCCCGATGTTGCGCGCCGTCGGTGAGACCTTGGCCTCCGCCGTCGCATCGTTGCATCGTGCGCACGGAGTCGACCTCCGGCTGGGCGAACAGGTCGTCGCCGTCGAACGATCCGCAGGCCGTTCGCGCGTGCACCTCGCCGCAGGCGCCACCCTCGACGCCGACCTGGTCGTCGCAGGTGTCGGCGCGGCCGCCGACACCCGGCTCGCCCGTGCCGCGGGCCTGCACACCCGGCGTGGAGTGGTCGTCGACGCCGACGGCCGGACGTCGGCCCCGGGCGTCCACGCGGTGGGGGATGTCGCCGAACGGTTCTTCCCGCACCTCGGCGCACACCGACGCGTCGAGCACTGGCAGTCCGCCGACCGGCAGGCCGCACACACGGCGGCGGTCGTCGCGGGCACCTCGAGCCGCCCGTCCGACGAGGTCCCGTGGTTCTGGTCGGACCAGTACGACGTTCAGCTCCAGGTGAGCGGGTGGCCGGATCTCGCGTCCGAACACGTGGTCCGGGGCGATCCGGCCGCGCTCGACGGCGTGGTCTTCGGCATGGTCGGTGACCGCGTGGTCTCGGCCGCGGGCAGTCGGCGGCCTCGCGAGGTGCGTCGCGCCGCGGCCCTCATCCAGAACCGGTCGCCGGTGCGGGCCGAGTTGCTGGCCGACCCGGCCGTGGACCTGCGGGATCTCGCCGCCGTGCCCGCCCACTGAGAGGAACACCCGTGGATCTCGGTCTTTCCGGCAAGCGTGCGGCCGTCGCCGCGTCGAGCGCCGGCCTGGGTCTCGCCGCCGCCGCGGCCCTCGCGGCGGAAGGTGCCCGGGTCGCGATCTGCGCCCGGCGCCAGGAGAGCCTCATCGAGCCGCTCGCGGCGCTGGGCGACGGCGCGGTGGGCCTGGCGGTCGACCTGTCCTCGCCCGAGGCGGGCGAGCGTTTCGTGAACGAGGCGCGGGAAGCACTCGGTGGTCTCGACATCCTCGTCACCAACGGCCCCGGACCGCGACCCGGCGACTTCGCCGGCACCGACCCGGCGGACTACCAGAAGGCGCTGGAGCTGAGCCTGCTGTCGGTGGTGCGGATGTGTTATGCCGCCGTGCCGGCGATGCGGGAGCAGGGCTTCGGCCGGGTCGTGGCCATCACGTCGATCGCTGTGCGGCAGCCGATAGCGGGCCTCATCCTCTCCAACACCGCGCGCGCCGGCGCCACCGGATTCCTCAAGACCCTGGCGCGCGAGGTCGCGGCCGACGGCGTCACGGTGAACTCGGTGCTGCCGGGCCTGCACGACACCGCGCGGGTCGCGGCGGTCTTCCAGGAAGGCCTCGCCGACGAGATCGCCCAGATCCCTGCGGGTGTCCTGGGTCGACCGGACGACTTCGGCGCGCTGATCGCCTTCCTCTGCTCCGAGCAGGCGCGCTACCTCACCGGCGCCGCGATCCCCGTCGACGGCGGGCTCGACCGCGCCCTGTTCTGACCTGGAGGACGTTCAGACGTGGGAGAGCTTCTCCAGATCGTCCTCGGTGAGGGCGAGTGAGCGGGTCAGTGGGCACGAGGCGAGGAACCGGACCTGCTCACTCGCGCTGACCGTGCGCTCGGGGATGGGCGTGACGAGATCGATGCGCTTGCCGCGGGCGACCACCTCACTGATCCGCGCCTTGTCCTGCAGGATCGTGATGTCGTCGAGCGGGTTGCCGTCGACCACGATGACGTCGCCCGCCATGCCCTGCTCGACGGTCCCGATCCTCCCGTCCATCCGCATCGCGAACGCGCCGTTCCGCGTCGCGGTCGTGATGGCCTCCATCGGGCTGAGCCCGACGTACTCGACCATCATCTCGAGCTCGCGGGCGTGCCACTCACCCACCGGCGTGACGGCGAATCCCGTTTCGGAACCGCAGATCAGCGTCACGCCCGCGGCGTGCGCCTTCGCCAGCTGCTTGGCCGTCACCTCGATCTCGGCGCGGAACACGTCGAGCAGCTCGGGGGCCGAGCCGATCTTGGCGCCGTAGTCGGCGAGGTTGCCCAGGAGCGTGAACGTGGGGCACAGCTTCGACCCGGACTCGACGACCGCCTCGAGCGCCTCGTCGTCCATGTAGGAGGCGTGGTAGATCAGGTCGACGCCGGCGCGTGCGGCCTCGAGCGTGCTCGCCGAGTTGCGGCAGTGCGCGACGACGCGGGTGTTGAGTTCGTGGGCGGTCTCGGTGACCGCGCGCATCTCGTCGAGCGACCAGACCTTGACCTCGGGGCCCTTCATGGTGGGGATCAACCCGGTGGCCATGATCTTGATCCAGTCGACGCCGTACTTGATCTGCCGACGGATCTCCTTGACGATGCCGTCGCGGTTGTGGACCACAGTGGCGTACCCGGTGGTGCCCTCGTCGCGGATGAGCCGCCCGGCCGTGCCGCCGAGCGAGGTCATGAGGGCCTGGCCGCCGGAACGCATGCGTGGCCCCTCGACGATGCCGTTCTCGATCGCGTCACGCAGCTCGACGCCGATGTTCCAGAGGCAGTCGGCATCCATGACGCCGGTGACGCCCGCGCGCAACACCTTGCGGGCGTTGTAGGCCGAGAGCATCGAGCTGTACGCCTCGGTGCGGTGGAAGAACAGCTCGTCGTTCCCGGTGGGTTCGCCGAAGGACAGGTGGGTGTGGGCATCGATCATGCCCGGCATGACGGTCTTACCGGTTGCATCGATCCGCTCGTCGACTCCGCGGGCCGCGACCTCGTCCAGCGCCGCCTGCCCCACCGCCGTGATGACGTCGCCCTCGACCAGCACTCCGATGTTGTCGACGGGCACCCCGCCGTTCCCGTCGACGAGACGGCCGCCGGTGATGAGGATGCTGTTCGGCACGATCTCGCTCCTGACCCGGGTCCGCGTCCCGACAGTGGGATGCTAGGAGCCTAACGACTACTGGTCGTGAAATCGAGGGGCCGCAGCCGTGGCACCGAGCGAGGAACCACTGCGCGTACTGGGTTTGGCGTCCCGTGCCACCACGTCGAGCAGGTCCAGATCGTGGCGTGAGACCCGTTCGGACAGGGCGATCTCGGACCGGGTGCGCACCACGCCGGGGATGCCGAGCACGGACTGGATGACGGTCTCTAGGTCGGCGTGGTCACGGGCGACGACGCGACACAGGAGGTCGGCGTCGCCGGTGGTCGAGTGCGCCTCGACGACCTGCGCGAACGCGCACAGCGCGGTCACCACCTCTTCGAGCCGCCCCTGCTTCAGGTCGAGGTGGACGAAGGCCAGCACCGGGAACCCGAGCGCCGGCAGGTCGACGGTGGGCCCGAAGTCGCGGATGACGCCGCGCCGCAGCAACCGGTCGATCCGGGCCTGCACGGTGCCCCGGGCGAGGTCCAGCGTGCGGGCGTACTCCCGCACCGCGGCCCGCGGCCGGCGCAGGACCTCGCCCAGTACCGCGCAGTCGACCTGGTCCAACGACACAGCTCACCACCTTCCCGTCCGTGCTGCCCGAGGGTCCGGGCTGGACCGTTGGCCCACCTCGCAGGCCACCTGTTGACCGTCGTCGCCACGCGTAGCTAGCTTCACCACCACTATCCGAGCCTGTCAACGCCGTGACCCGGCGAGGAAAGGTGGGACCGCGTGGACGACGTCCTCACCCTGATCGCGCCGGACGGCAGCGCGGTGAGCGCGGCGGGCCTGGTCGACAACCTGTCCGATGACCACAAGCTCGCGCTGTACCGGGACATGGTGATGGTCCGCCGCCTGGACGAGCAGGCCACCGCCCTGCAACGGCAGGGGGAACTGGGCCTGTGGGCGCCGCTGCTCGGCCAGGAGGCCGCGCAGATCGGTTCGGGTCGCGCGTTGCAGGGGCAGGACTTCGCCTTCTCCACCTACCGGGAACACGGCGTGGCCTGGTGTCGCGGCGTGGATCCCGTGCACATGCTGCGGTTCTGGCGCGGCACCGGCCACCAGGCGTGGGATGCCAACGCCCACGGCATGTACGGCTACCAGGTCATCATCGGAGCGCACGCCCTCCACGCCGCGGGCTGGGCCATGGGTGCGCTCCACGCCGGCCGGGTCGGCACGGGCGAGCCTGGGCGTGACCAGGCGGCCGTCGCCTACTACGGCGACGGCGCGATGAGCCAGGGCGATGTCAACGAGGCGTTCGTCTTCGCGGCGAGTTACCAGGCACCCGTCGTGTTCTTCTGCCAGAACAACCAGTGGGCGATCTCCGAACCACTCGCACTCCAGACGCGGATCCCGTTGGTGCAGCGGGCTTCCGGCTTCGGCATCCCGGGGATCCGCGTCGACGGCAACGACGTGGTCGCGGTGTACGCCGCCACCCGTCAGGCGCTCGACCGGGCGCGGGCGGGCCAGGGGCCGACGCTCATCGAGGCCGTCACCTACCGGATGGGTGCACACACGACCTCGGACGACCCGACCAAGTACCGCGACGGCGCGGAGGTCGAACACTGGCGCGCGCGCGATCCGCTCGCGAGGATGGTGGAACACCTGAGCGCGCGGGGAGTTCTCACCGACGAGGTCGCCGCGTCGATCGGCGCCGAGGCGACCGCTCTGGCCGACCGCATGCGTGAGGGCTGCAAGGCGCTGCCCGATCCCGAGCCCGGCTCGATGTTCGACGACGTCCTCACCGAGCTCACCGACGACCTCCGCGCGCAGCGTGCGGAACTCGCCGCGATCATGGAGGGCTGACCGTGCCGACACTTCCGCTTGCCGGAGCCGTCAACGCCGGCCTGCGCCGGGCGTTGGAGGACGACCCGCAGGTCGTGCTCATGGGTGAGGACATCGGGCGCCTCGGCGGCGTCTTCCGCGTGACCGACGGCCTGCAGAAGGACTTCGGGTCGGCCCGTGTGCTCGATTCGCCGCTCGCGGAGTCCGGGATCGTCGGCACCGCGATCGGCATGGCCCTGTACGGGTTCCGCCCGGTGGTCGAGATCCAGTTCGACGGCTTCGTGTTCCCGGCCTTCGACCAGATCGTCGTCCAGCTCGCCCGGATGCGGTACCGCTCGCGGGGAGCCCTGCAGGTGCCGGTGACGATCCGTCTGCCCTTCGGTGGCGGCATCGGATCGGTCGAGCACCACAGCGAGTCGCCGGAGGCGTACTTCACGTCGACGCCCGGGTTGCGCGTGGTCAGCCCGGCCACCGCCGACGACGCCTACTGGATGCTCCAACAGGCCGTGCGCTGCGACGACCCGGTGATCTTCCTCGAACCCAAGCGCCGGTACTGGCAGAAGGGCGAGGTCGACACCGACGGTGACCTGTCGAGCCGGCCACCCCTCGACGCGGCGGTGGTCCGCCGGGCCGGTGACGCGTGCACGCTGCTCTGTTACGGCCCGACCGTGACCACCTGCCTCGACGCGGCCGAGGCAGCCGCGGCCGACGGCGTCGCCCTGGAGGTGGTCGACCTGCGCTCGCTCGCGCCGGTCGACTGGCCGACGGTGCAGGCCTCGGTCGGCAAGACCGGCCGGGCCGTCGTCGTGCACGAGGCACCGCGCAGCGGCGGGCTCGGCGCCGAGCTCGGCCAACGCATCACCGAGACCTGCTTCTACGTGTTGGAGGCACCGGTGCAGCGGGTCACGGGCTGGGACACGCCTTACCCGGCCAGCCGGATCGAGGACGACTACCTGCCCGACGTCGACCGCGTGCTCGACGCGGTCGAACGCACGATGGGGTTCTGACGTGACCGCCGTGCGCACCGCAGCGGAGTTCCGGCTTCCCGACGTGGGGGAGGGCCTCGAGGAGGCCGAGATCGTCACCTGGCACGTGCGCACCGGTGACTCCGTCACGGTCAACCAGGTGATCGTCGAGATCGAGACGGCGAAGTCGCTGGTCGAGCTGCCCAGCCCGTTCACGGGGGTGGTCCTCGACCTGCTGGTCGCCGAGGGCGCCACCGTGGCCGTGGGCACGCCGATCATCCGGATCGGCGAGCCGGGCGGGTTGCCGGCGCCGGAAGTACCCGCGTCGTCGACGGGAACCGTCTCCGACGAGCGGACCGCGATCCTGGTCGGCGCCGGCCCCAGGACCGGTTCCGGCCCGCGCCGTGGCCGGGTGAGCGCGCGGCGGTACGGCCGAGGCGAAGCCGAACGGCCCCGGCCCGCCGCGCCGACGTCGTCACCGCCGCCTGCGTCCTCGCGGCCCCGTGCCACCCCGCCGGTGCGCAAGCTCGCGCGTGACCTCGGCGTGGACCTCGCCGGGCTCGCGGGCAGTGGCCCGGGCGGGTCGATCACCCGCGCCGACGTCAGCGCCGCCGTCGGTGCGGGCCTCCGGAACGACGGTGGGCCGGCCACCGTTCGGGCCGTCGAACCGTCGCAGGGTGCACGCGAAACCCGTGTGCCGATCAGGGGCGTGCGCCGGAGCACCGCGGCCGCGATGGTCGAGAGCGCGTTCACCGCTCCGCACGTCACCGAGTTCGTGACCGTCGACGTCACGGCCACGATGAACCTGCTCGAGCGGCTACGCGCGCGCCGCGAGTACCGCGGGCTGCGGTTGTCGCCGATGACGCTGCTGGCCCGGGCCATGTGCCTCGCCGCACGTCGAACTCCGGAGATCAACAGTTCCTGGGACGCGGAGCACGACGAGATCGTCTTCCGGCACCACGTCGGCCTGGGCATCGCCAGTGCCACCGACCGCGGGTTGCTGGTGCCCGTGGTGCCCGACGCCGACCGCCTCGATCTCCCCGCCCTGGCCGCGGCGATCGCCGAGGTCGTCGATGCGGCCCGCAGCGCCGCGGTCACCCCGGCGCAACTGGCGGGCGGCACGATGACCATCACGAACATCGGGGTCTTCGGCATCGACACCGGCACGCCGATCCTGCCGCCCGGCCAGTCGGCCATCGTCTGCCTGGGGGCGGTGTCGGAGCGACCGTGGGTCGTCGACCACGCCCTCGCGGTCCGTCAGGTCACGACCCTGGGTCTGTCGTTCGACCACCGCCTCGTCGACGGTGCCCAGGGTTCGCAGTTCCTCGCCGACGTGGCCGCGTTGCTGCACGACCCTGGCCAGGCGCTCGCGTGGGTGTGAGACTGACCGGGCCGTCGTCAGTCCGGTAACGCCTTCCTCGAGAGCTTGGAGCACCGATGTCTCCCGACACCCGGGTCAGCACGGAGCGGGTCGTGCTGACCTCGCACGCCGACGTGCGCGACGCGTTCCGGCAGCGCGACCTCAAGCAGGCGCTGTACGACGCGGGCGGCGCGGTGATGTCGGGGTCGTTGATCACCCTGCACGGCGACGAGCACAAGGTGCGCCGCCGCGTCGAGAACCGCCTGTTCCGACGGGGGACCTTCCGCTGGTGGGAGCTCAACCTGGTGCCTGGCACGATCGAGGGGGCCATGGCGGGCCCACTCGCGGCCGGGCGGGCCGACCTGGCCCGGCTGGGGCGGCGCACGATCATGTACCTCACCGGCTTGGTCGCGGGTATCGACCCGCCCGCCACCGAGGAGGCGTCCGACGCCCTCGAGCACTTCGCGCACGTGTTCTCCGGCGGTGCCACCGTCGTGCACTCGACCCGTCCGCGCGAGGAGGTCGCCGCCGAGGTCGACGTCGCGATGCAGGAGTTCGACGCGATGTTCCTCGAACCGTCGATCGTCCGGCGGGCGGCGCTGCTCGGCGATCTCGCCGCCGGCCGCATCGAGGAGACCGACCTCCCGCGCGACGTCCTGCTCGCGGTCCTGCGGCACCAGGACGAACTCGGCATCGACCGCGACGTGATCCGTCGTGAGGTCGCGTTCTACCTGCAGGCGGGTTCGCACAGCACGGCCAACCTGTTCACCCACGCGGCGCACGAGGTCTTCTCCCACATCGACGAGCCCGGCTTCGCCGCACGGCTCGACGACCCGCTGTTCGTGCAACGGTGCGTACACGAGACGTTGCGGTTGCACCCCGCCTCGCCGGTCGCGTGGCGGCGGGCCATGGCCGACGTGACGTTGAAGTCGGGCCGCGAACTCCCGCTGGACAGCCTGGTCGAGTTCGACCTGACGGCCGCGAACGCCGACGTCCGTGTGTGGGGCGACGACGCCGCGCACTTCCGACCCGACCGCGAGATCCCCGACGGTGTCTCGCCGTGGGGTCACTCGTTCGGGGGCGGCGCGCACGCGTGCATCGGCATGGAACTCGACGGCGGCGTGCCTCCGACGGTCGAGCGCGGCGAGGAGCACGAACCCGTGTTCGGCACGGTGACCCTCATGCTGCAGGCGTTGTTCGCGCACGGCGCGCGCCCGGACCCGGACCGGCCGCCGACGCTCGACCCGTCGTCACAGCGTGAGAACTTCGCCACGTACCCCGTGGTGTTCGCTCGGTGACCGCCGGTGCGGAGGTTGCGGCCGCGGCCTTCCACCGGTTCCTCGCGGCCGTCGCGGCCCGCGACCTCGACGCCGTCGTAGCCTGCTTCGCACCCGACGCCCGCTACGGCAACGTGCCGCACCCCCCGGCGGTCGGACGCGACGCGATCCGCGACCTGCTCGGGCCGATCCTCAACCGCAGCACCGAGGTGCGCTGGGACGTCCTCACCGAGGCCGTGACCGGGAACAGCGTCGTGGCCGAACGGGTCGACCGGTTCGTCATCGACGGGACCGAGTACGCCGCGGCGTGCTGCGGCGTGTACGTCGCCGACCCGGCATCGGGGCTCATCACGGAGGTGCGCGACTACGTCGACCTCGGGCCGTGGCGGGCGAGTCTCGCCGGGGTGCTCTAGATGGTCCACCCGTTCGGGTTCGGTGCGCTCGCGATGAGCCCGACCCCGTCGCGCCGGGCCTCGGCCGACGAGGCGCGGCGCATCCGGGCCGCGGGCTCCTCGACTCTGCAGGTCAGCGACCACGTCGTCCGGACCCCGCTCGCCCCGCTCATCGCCCCGGCCGGTGGTGACGCGGATCGCGAGCCTCCAGGAGACTGTCGGACGCTGCGTGCGGCCTTCGGATCGGACGGATCATCCGTGAGTGTCGAGGGTTCGCAGCGCATCGCGTGCGACCTGCGGGCCGTGCCGGCGCCCGTCCGCCCCGGCGGCCCGCCCCTGCTGCACGGCGGCGGTAGCCCGAGGAGGTTGCGGTTCGCCGCCGCCACGGCCGACATCGCCGGCGTCGACTTCGGTGACCACCGAGGGGCACACGGGTTGTACGGGCCCGACGCGGCGTCGACGGCCACGCTCGTCGACGCAACGGCCGGAACGTGACCACCGTCGGCCTGTGCGTGCCGCAGCTGGGCGCGCACGTCGACCGGGTGGTGCTGCGGGACTTCGCGCAGTCGGCCGAGGCCCTGGGCTTCGGGAGCCTCTGGGTGCAGGAGCACCTGTTCTACCCCCTGCGACCGCGATCGGGGTACTCGAACATCCCGGGACATCCGATCCCCGATCCGTACCGCAGCACGCTCGCCGCGACCGAGACGTTGAGCGCCGTGGCGGCGTGGACCGACCGGGTGCTGGTCGGCACGAGCGTGCTCGTCGCGGGTTACCACCGACCGGTCCCGCTCGCGCAACGACTCGCGACCGTCGACCTGCTGTCCGGCGGGCGGCTCGTCGCGGGATTCAGCGTGGGGTGGAGCGACGAGGAGCATGAACTCACCGGCGCCGACCCGCGTACCCGCGGCCGCCGCAGCCAGGAGCTGATCGAGGCGCTCGTCGCGTGCTGGGGACCCGATCCCGTCGAGTTCCACGGGGAGTTCTTCGACATCCCGGCTTCGGTCGTACGACCGAAGCCGGTGCAGCGCCCACGTCCGCTGCTGCTGTCCGGCATGCGTTCGGTCGCAGGGCTCGCACGCACGGTGCGGCAGTACGACATCTGGAACCCGTCGCGCGGCACCGCGGCCGAGGTTGCCGCCACGGCGGCGGCGCTCGCCGCCGACCGACCGGAGGGGCTGGCGCCACTGCAGGTGTACCGCCGGGTGTTCCTCCAGGCCTCGGTGCCGACGCCCAGCACGGAACCCCCCGGCCTCGCCGGTGTGGTCGACGAGATCAGGGCGACGAGGCAGCACGGTCTCGCGGCCGTGGTCGTGGAACCCAACTTCTGGCGCGAGATCGGTTCCGCCGCGGACTGGGTGACGGTACCGGCGCGTCTCGCCGCCGCCTGCGCCGACGCCGGCGTCACCCTCGTCTGAACGGGGTCAGCGGAGGCGCAGCAGCACGGCCGCGTTCCCCGACAGCACGACGGGGTCGACGTGCGGGAACTCGCCGGGCCCGTCGGCGTCCCAGCCAGCGAAGTTGGTGCCGTAGACGAGCCGTTCCGTGCCCACGACCTCCGCGAGACCGGCCAGGGCGATGTCGCTGTGCAGGTGGGTGTCGAACCAGAGCCGTGCGAGCGCAGCCTCGAACCCCTCGCGGCGCAGGTTCTCCGAGGCCCAGGCGCGTTTCTCGGCCGCCCGGCCGAACCGGCCCATCAGGGTCTGGATCGCACCACCGCCGTGGCTGAGGCAGACGTCGAGGCGGGGGTGGCGTTCGAGCACACCCCCGAACACCAGGGCGGCCACGGCGAGCGTCTCCTGGTAGGCGAAGCCCAGAAGCAGGTCGAGGTCGAACCGGCGCAGCCGCGGATCGTCGGGCGGACCACCCTCGCCGATGGAGGTCGGGTGCACGAACAACGGCACGTCGAGTTCGACGAGGCACGCGTAGAAGTCGTCGAGCGACGGGTCGTCGAGGGCGAGGCCGCCCGGATCGGTGTCGATGTACGCCGCGCTGAGGCCCAGTTCCTGGATCGCGCGTCGGAGCTCGACGATCGCGGCGTCGACATCCTGCATCGGCAACTGCGCCGCGCCCAGGAGGCGGTCCGGGTGCGCGGCCACGGTCGCGGCGAGTTCGTCGTTGTGGGCCGTGCAGTACTCGACGACTCGGGGCGCCGGATCGCGGGTGAAGTAGGTCAGCGGATTCGGGGACAACAACTGACGGTCTATGCCGTGGGCGTCCATCGAGGCGATGCGCAGCTCGGGATCCATGAACGCGCTACCGCGGTACCGGACGCCGTTCAGGACGTAGCCCCCGACGCGGAACCAGGGAGCGCCGCTCGTGCCACCCAACTCCGGTCCTGCTGCTCCCGCCGTGCCCATGGTGCGCTCGAGCACGGCGTGGGCGTGGACGTCGATGACGGGCGGGCTCGACGGCATGGCGTGCTCCTCGGCTTCGATGCGAACCGCGCGCGGACGTTTGGACCCTACCGACTACGGCGTACCTCGCGAGAACCCGTGCGCGGGCTACATCGGCCACAGATGCCCGAGAGGCTCGGTGCTTCCTGGGTGTTTACGCCGGCTGGGTCCCCAGGTAATCTCCGCCGAGCAGCGTCGTTAGATCCATGACGCCGCTGGGGGCTTGACAGCCGAGGCGTAGGAGATGCGAATGGCGACGAAGTGGCTCGTGGTGACCGGTGGAGCGCGCGGGATCGGCGCGACCATCGCCCGTGTCGCCGCCAAGGAAGGCTACGCCGTCGCGATCTGGGACGCCGACCTCGCCACGGCGCGGAGTACGGCCGAGCAGATCGGTGGGAACACCGTGGCGACCGAGGTCGACGTCGCTGACGAGGCCAGCGTGGTGGCGGCGTTCGACGCGATGCCGGAACGGCCGACCTCGGTCGTCAGCAACGCAGGCATCGTGCGCTTCGGCCCGTTGCTCGGGCTCGAGGTGGCTGACTGGGAGGCGGCGCTGCGCGTCAACCTCACCGGCATGTTCGTCGTGGGTCGCAGCTTCGCCCGCGTCGTCGACCCGGCCGCGCAAGCGAGCATCGTCAACATCGCCTCCATCAACGGCATCGCGGCCGCGCCGTTCGCCGGTGCCTACAGCGCGTCGAAGGCGGGGATCGTCATGCTCACCCAACAGATGGCGTTGGAGTGGGCGCCGCTCGGGGTGCGCGTGAACTGCGTGGCCCCCGGTCTCATCGACGCCGGTATGTCCGAACCGATCTACGAGGACGCCGAGGTGCGCGCGCTGCGCCAGGGCAAGGTCCCCATGAACCGCCTGGGCAGCGCCGAGGAGGTCGCGAGCGCCGTCATGTTCCTCGCCGGGGAGGCCAGTGCGTACATCACCGGTCAGACCGTCGTGGTCGACGGCGGCATCACCATCTCCGCGCTCGGTTCGCTGTCACGCCCCGCCAGCGTCGACTCCGTCGGGACCTGACTTCCAGACCTCCACCGGACCCGACCCACGAAGGCGATCGACGATGACCTCCTCCGTCCCGACGTCCGCCGCCGGCTCGCCGCTGCGCTGGGTGCGGCTCCGGGCCCTGCAGGTGCGGGTGCCGTGACCACACTCGCCGGGCGGACAGCGCTCGTCACGGGCGGCGGCAACGGCCTCGGCCGGGCGATCGCGATCGCGCTCGCCGCAGCGGGGGCCGACGTCGTGCTGGTCGGACGCACACCGGCGACGCTGGAGGCCAGCGCGCTGCTGGTCCGGGCCACCGGCCGCTCCGCCCGCGTCGAGCGTTGCGACGTGTCCGACCCGGGCGAGGTCGCGGACCTCGCGCGGCGCACCTCGGGCGTACACGTCTCGATCCTGGTGAACAACGCGGGGATCGGCGGCCCGGTCAAGAGCCTGGTCGACGTGGAACCCTCCGAGTGGGACGAGGTCTTCGCCGTCAACGTGCGCAGCGCATACCTCATGAGCCGGGCCTACCTGCCGGCCATGGTGGCGGCCGGCGCTGGCGACGTCGTCATGATCGCCTCGGTGAGCGGCAAACGGCCGCTCGTCCGGCGTACCCCCTACACCGCCAGCAAGATGGCGCTCATCGGTCTGACCCGCACCCTCGCGTTCGAGGTCGGCGCGGCGGGTGTCGCCGTCAACAGCGTGTCGCCGGGGCCGGTGCGCGGCGACCGCATGGCCCGCAACTTCCGGTTGGAGGCCGAGGCCACGGGCACCAGTGCGGCCGACGCCGAGCTTGCGTTCGTGTCACGTGCGGCCACGGGCCGCTTGCTCGAGGAGTACGAGGTCGGCGACGCCGTCGTCGGCCTGTTGCGCATGACGGGACTCTGCGGCGCGGACATCGACCTGTCCGCAGGCATGATCGCGCCGTAGCCGAGGAAGGGACGGAACACATGAGGCTCTCGGTCAAGCTGCAGCCGCAGGATGTCACCTGGTCCCAGTTGCAGGAGGCGTGGGACGTCGCCGAGTCACTGCCGGAGATCGACGCGGCGTGGCTGTTCGACCACTTCTACCCGATCAACGTGCCCGACCACCGTGGACCGTGTTTCGAGGGGTGGACGGCGTTGTCGTTCCTCGCGGGCCGCACGTCTCGGGTGCGGCTCGGCCTGATCGTCACGGGGGTGACCTACCGCCACCCCGCGGTGCTCGCGAACATGTGCGCGACGATCGACCAGGCCTCGGCCGGCCGGCTCGAGATCGGGCTCGGGGCGGCGTGGAACGAGGAGGAGCACACGGCCTACGGCATCGCGTTCCCGCCTGTGGGCGTGCGGATGGACATGCTCGGCGAGGCCTGCCACGTCATCGACTCGCTGCTCACCCAGGAGACGACCACCTTCGACGGCGAGCACTACCAGTTGCTCGACGCACGGTGCGAACCCAAGGGCGTTCAGGCCCCTCGCCCGCCCTTCGTGCTGGGCGGGCAGGGGGAGAAGCGGATGCTGGGGCTCGTGGCCACGTGGGCCGACCAGTGGAACTACCCTGGTGACACCGCCGAGGGGCTCAGGGCCAAGACCGAGGTGCTGCAGGGACACTGCGACGCCGTCGGTCGGGACATCGACGACATCGAGGTGTCGATGCACCTGTTCAACCCGACCGTCCCGGCCGACGCCGCGGCCAAGGCGCGCGAGTTGGCCGCCGCCGGGGCCGACCACCTCATCATCTACGTGCAGCGCGACTTCGATCCCACCGTGGTCCGCGACGTCAGCCGCGCCGTCGCCGACGCCGTGCTCTGAGGGCGTTCACTCCACCGACGGTGAGGCGACACCCGCGGGGCGGGGGAGCGTGGTCATGAGTGAGTGACCGAGCCCGCCGTCGACGTAGACGACCTGTCCGGTGACGTAGCTCGACCGGTCGGAGGCGAAGAACGCGACCGTCTCGGCCACCTCGGCGGGCTCGGCCAGCCGCTGCATCGGGACCGCGCGGGCGCGCGCGGCCCGCACGTCCGGGTCTCCGTAGATGCCGGTGCCCTCGGTGGGCACCAGGCCCGGGCCGACGGCGTTGCAGCGGACACCGAACCGGCCCCATTCCACCGCGACGACGCGAGTCAGGGCCAACAACCCCGCTTTCGACGACGAGTACGCGCCCACACCGGGGTTGGCGTGCTCAGCCGCGATCGACACGATGTTGACGATGGAGCCCCTGCGCCGCGCGCGCATCCCGGCGCCGAAGGCCTGGATGCAGTTGAACGGGCCACGCACGTTGACCGCGAGCACGGCGTCGAAGTCCTCGACGGTCACATCCTCGATGGCCCCGAACCGCCAGATCGCGGCGTTGTTGACCAGCACGTCGACCGGGCCGATGTCGGCGGCGACGGCGTGCACGGCCGCGTGTGAGGACACGTCACACGCGAGGACGCCGCCGGAGGCGTGCAGGTCGAGGCCGACCACCTCGAACCCCTCGTCGCGCAAGCGGTCGGCGATCACCGCGCCGATGCCGTTGCCCGCTCCCGTGACGACCGCTCGATTCACGAGGCAGGGCCGTCGGCCACCGGGGCCGCGGGCGACGCCGGTGACTCGGACGGGGGTGGAGAGCCGTTGCCCCGTGCAACGGCGGTGCGCGCCCGGGCGGCTCGGAAGCCCTGCCACCGTTCGAGCAGGCTGGACATGCCGACCGCGACGATGAGTGCGACGCCGAAGAACAGGTTGTTCAACCACGAGAAGCTGCCGACGGCGAGGGTCACGCCCTGCACGCCCGACGCCAGCACCCAGATGGCGGCGAGGGTGCCCCACACGTTGAAACGGCGCTTGAACTGGGTGGCCCCGAGGAAGGCGGCGGCGAAGGCCGGCAGCAGGAACGAGTTGCCGGCCGTGGCACTTCCGGCGCCGATGGTCGAGGTCTGGATGACCCCCGCGACGCCGGCGATCAACGCCGAGACGACCAGGCTGATGTACACGTAGCGGGAGGTCTTGACGCCGGCGAGGCGCGCGGCGGCTGGGTTGTCACCGGTGGCCTGCAGATAGCGGCCGAACGGCGTGTGCTCCATGACATACCAGAGGACCACCGCGAGTACCGCGAGGTACAGCACCTTGATCTGCACGCCGCCGAACAGGTCGCGACCGGCGAGGTTCGTGTACTGCTCGCTGAACCCTGTGATCTGGATGCCTCCGGATCTCCACTCGGCGTACGCGAGCAGTACCGCGTTCGTCGCCAGGGTGGCGATGAACGAGTTGATCCGCACCACCACGACCAGCAGACCGTTCACCAGACCGGCCAGCAGCGCGACGACCATGCCCGCGGCGATCGCGCTCCACATGCCCCACTGGCTGTTGACCATGAGCGATGCCGTGGTCACCGCCGTCGCGCTGATCGTGCCCGCGATCGAGAGGTCGAACGCGCCGGCACTGAGCGGCAGCAGCAGCGCGAGCGCCGCGATGCCGGGGACGGCGAACGCGATGTTGAGTACCGCCCGGTGCGTGATGTCGCTGAGCCAGACGTCGGGGATCCAGATCGAGAACAGCACGAACCCGAGGACGTACAGGTACACGATCGAGATGCGGCCGGGGCCGAACACCTTGAGCACGGACGGGCCCGTGCGCGGCGCGCGCCGGGCCGACCCGGCGTCCGGTTGTCCACCCTCGGGCTGGTTCTTCTGCATACGGACGGACGTCTCGGTCATCGCAGCGTCTGCTCCACAATCGCATCGACGGTCAAACGGTTCTTGTGCAGTTCGGCGGCGAGGCGCCCGTGCCGCAGGACGAGGACGCGGTCGCAGATGTTGGCGAGTTCCTCGGCGTCGGAGGAACACACGACCACCCCGGCGCCCTCGCGGGCGGCGCCCGCGAGCAGGTCGTAGATGGTGGCCTTGGCGCCGACGTCGACGCCCTGCGTGGGTTCGTCGAGCACGATGGCCTTCGGGCGCACCCGCAGCACCCGCGCGATCACGGTCTTCTGCTGGTTGCCACCCGACAGCGTGCTCATCGGCTTGTCGGGGTCGCCCGGGCGCACGTCGACCTTCTCGATCCACTCCAGCGCATCGGCGCGCTGGGCACGGCTGCCCAGCCATCCCGCGCGGTACAGCGAGCGCATCCGCCCCAGCACGATGTTCTCGCCGACCGACTCCGTCTGCACCGAACCGAGGTTCTTGCGATCGGCCGGCACGTAGGCGAGGCCAGCTCTCAACGACTCCGCGGGCTCGCCTCGGACCCCGACGTCGTCGACGCGCAGCGACCCGCCGGCGCGGCGGGCGATGCCGCCGAGCAGGCTGCCGATCTCCTCGCGGCCGGAGCCGACGATGCCGGCCACCCCGACGATCTCGCCGCGGTTCAGTGCGAGGTCGAAGT
The DNA here is from genome assembly GCF_054456675.1 of Jatrophihabitans sp. YIM 134969. Classification (NCBI taxonomy): domain Bacteria; kingdom Bacillati; phylum Actinomycetota; class Actinomycetes; order Jatrophihabitantales; family Jatrophihabitantaceae; genus Jatrophihabitans; species Jatrophihabitans sp. YIM 134969. The sequence continues at coordinate 21,973 of NZ_JBTJEQ010000031.1, read as the reverse complement.
CCTCGACGACTGTTCCCCACACCTTCTCGGCGCGCATGACGGTGTCGGCCTGCACTTCGGGCGGCTCGGCGTACAGCTCGCCCACCGGCCGACCCACGATGAGTTCGACGAGGGCGTCGGTGTCGAGGCCGTCGAGCGAACGGCTCGCGACCGTGCGGCCGTCACGCAGGACCGTCACCCAGTCCCCGAGTTCGAACACCTCGTCGAGCCGGTGGGTGACGAAGAGGATCCCGGCGCCCCGCGCGGCCACGCGGCGCACGGCGTCGAACAGCCGCGCGACCTCCGGGCCGGGCAGCGTCGCCGTGGGTTCGTCGAGAACCAGCAGGCCGCCCTGCGGGTCCCAGTCCTGCATGGCCCGAGCGAGGCCGACGACCGAGGCCTCGGCGGGCGCCAGGTCGGAGACCCGTCGCCGCGGATCCAGGTCGACGCCGAACTGGTGCAACAGGTCACGCGCTCGACGGCGCTCGGCCGCCCAGCGGATGCGACCGAGCTGCTGGGAGGAGAACCCCCGACCGAGCGCGAGGTTCTCCATGACGTTGAGCGACCCGACCAGACCCAGGTCCTGGTGCATGACCCGGACCCGGTCCTGGTCGATCGTCCCGCTGCCGTCGTAGTGGGAGGTTCCCCCGAACAGGTCGACGTCGGCACCCGGATCCGGCTTGTGGAAGCCCGCCAGGATCTTGATGAGCGTGGACTTCCCCGAGCCGTTCTGACCGAGTAGAGCGTGGATCTGACCGGCGCGCACCGTGAGGTGCGCGCTGTCGAGCGCCTTCTGCCCGGGGTAGCTCTTCGACAGCGAGCGGATGTCCAGGACGTCCACGACTTCCCCGTTCCCGTCCGCCGCGGACGTCCTGGTCACCGCTGTTCCCCCGTCGTCGTCGAGCGTCGGCATCTGCTCAGGACGCGCCCCAGAGCTTCTTGAACGCGTCCTGGTAGTTCTCCACCGGCGTCCAGAGCTGGTCGACGGAGGTGACGTCGCCCTTGATCTGGTCCTTGGTGATGAACTCCTGCGGCACGCCGCCGGCGCGGAGGTCGGGGTGGCCCTCGATGTCCGCCGAGGCGGGCTTGTCCGAGCTCTGGTTGACCTCCTGGCCCGCGAGCAGGCGCAGGGTGACGTCGACGGTGCGCCAGGCGAGGTAGCTGCTCGGCAGCGCCAGGTCCGCCTCCTGCAGTTCGCCGTCCTTGATGAGCTGGTAGTTCGACGCGGTGCCCGACGCGCTGATCGCCTTGACGTCGGTGAAGCCCGCGCCCTTGACGGCCTGCGCCAGTTGCTGGGTGATCAGACCACCGAAGGTGCCGACGATGTACTTGGTGTCGGGCGCGCGCTGCAGGGCGGCCACGGCGGCAGTCGCGACGTTGCCGCTGACGATGTCGTCGACGGTGAAGTCGGCGGTCTCGACCTTGCAGTCCGGGCAGACCCGCTTCATCTCCTCGGTGTAACCCTTGCCTGCCGTGGCGAGCACGGGGTACGAGGGCACGTTGAGCAGCAGCGAGGTGCCCTTGCCGCCGGTCTTGGCCACGACCCAGTCGGCCTCGAGGACGCCGATGAAGTAGTAGTCGTCCTGGTTGAGCAGGTTCGCCGAGACCTTGTCCGGGGTGAACCCGCCGTCGAGCGACCAACCGACGACCGGGATGCCCTTGGCCTTCATCTCGTCCAGCTGCGCCGAGAACCACTCGGTCGGGTCGCCGGAGAAGAACACCGCAGTCGGGTTCTGCTGCAAGGCGTTGACCGCTGCCTGCTGCACCGTTTCGGGTGTGTCCTGGTGGGTGATGCGGACCAGCTTCGCGCCGATGGCGTCCGATGCCTGCTGGAGGCCGTCGCCGATCTCCTTGCACACGGTCTGCACGCACTGCATGAACACGAACGTCATCGGCTTCGTCGGCAGCTTGACCGGTTCGGTGACCGGCATGGTCTCGGTGTGCGCGGTGAAGTCGGCGACGCGCTGCTCGGCCGTCTTGACGCCCGCGCTGCTCGACCCGCTGTCACTGCCGCCGCCCGCGTCGCTCCCGCCTGAACTGCAGCCGCTGAGTGCCAGGACGGCGGCCGCGGTGACGGCGGCCAACATGCGCTTCTTGCCCATCGGTTCCTCGCTTCGTCGGGAGTCGACCGTGTTCCGTACGGGAGTGCAGCCACCGCCGGCCCGGTCTCAGGACACGCCGTCAGGTGACCAACGACTATCGGACTGTGGGCGAAAGCTAGCCGGGGTGCGCTGGCTTGTCCATGGTTCGGGCCCAAGTCGTTACCGACTCGCATGAACCTGCGATTCGACCGGTACTCAGCGCTGCTGCGTCGGTCGGCCGGACCGGGAATCTGCCCATTGTCGGGCTCGGGTACCGGCGTTAGGGTGACCCCTACTACGCCGCTGCGACGTGGGAACGCCGCCGCCACAGGTGTCACCGCGCGCTCGACAGGACAGAGAGGTCCATGGCCACCACCCGTCAGTCCGCGAAGAGCGTCAACCCCGTGTTCACCAGTCCGAACCCGCTCAAACTCGCGGTCTTCGCGGCGAACTGCAGCCACGGTTCGACGATGAGTGACGTTCCCGGTGTCATCGAGGCCGAGTGGAACGAGTCGGTCGCGATCGCCCAGGCCGCCGAGGCGTGCGGTATCGAGGCGATGGTCCCGGTGGCGCGGTGGAAGGGCATGGGCGGCACCACGAACTTCAACCACCGCAACTTCGACACCTTCACCTGGGCGGCGGGTCTCGCCGCGGTCACCCAGAAGATCGGCGTCTTCTCCACGACCCACATCCCGACCGTTCACCCGGTCCGCGCAGCCAAGACCTGCGCCACGATCGACCGGATATCCGGTGGCCGCTTCTCGCTCAACGTCGTCGCCGGCTGGAACGAGAAGGAGATCGGCATGTTCGGCGTCGACCAACTCCCACACGACGAGCGGTACGACGTTGCGGACGAGTGGATCTCGCTGTCGAAGGCGCTCTGGGACCGTGAAGGTGAGTTCGACTGGGACGGCAAGTACTTCCGGTCGCCGGGCGCGTACTCCGACCCCAAGCCGGTGCAGGCACCCGGCCCGGTGCTGATGAGCGCCGGCAACAGCCCGCGCGGCATGCAGTTCGCCGCCGAGCACTGCGACCTCAACTTCGTGGCCGCGGGCGACGTCGAGTCGGCGGGCGCGGTGGCGGCGAAGGTGAAGTCGTACGCCCGTGACGAGTTCCACCGCGACATCTCGGTCTTCAGCCAGACCTACATCATCTGCCGTGAGGACGAGGACGAGGCGCACGCCCTCTACGAGGAGATCACCGAGACCAAGGGCGACCGCGAAGGTGTGCGGAACCTGCTCGACATCCTGGTGCCGAACTCCAGCAGTGCCGACTGGGAGGCGCTCGCCCCGCGGCTGATCGGTGGCTACGGCAGCATCCCGCTGGTCGGCACACCCGACCAGGTCGTCGAGGGCATGAAGAGCTTCCTCGACGTCGGCCTCGACGGCGTGACCATCAGCTGGCCGAACTACCTCGAGGGTCTCGACCAGTTCCGGAACGTCCTGTTGCCCAAGCTCGTCGCGGCCGGGGTCCGGGTCGGCTGACCCCGCGCGACCGGTGCCGTGACCGCGTGATGGAGCCTCTCGACGACCCCTTGGACCAGGCCTCACTCCGGTGCGCGTTCGGGACGTTCCCGACCGGCGTCATGGCCCTCGCCGCCCTCCGCGACGGGGTTCCCGTGGGCATGGCCGCGAGCTCGTTCACGTCGGTCTCGCTCGATCCGCCCCTCGCCGCGGTCTGCGTGGCGAAGACCTCGGCAACCTGGCCGGTGCTGGCCCGCCTCGAGCGCATCGGTCTGTCGGTGCTCGCCGCCTCGCACGACGTCGTCTGCCGCCAACTCGCGGCGCGGGGGAGCGACCGCTTCGCTGGGGTGGGATGGGAGACGACCCCGAGTGGAGCAGTCTTCCTGCACGGGGCGGCGCTCTGGCTCGAGTGCTCGGTCGCGAGCACCACGCCGGCGGGTGACCACCACATCGTGGTGGTCGCGATCGAATCACTGCGGTCCGACCCCGACGTCGCCCCCCTGGTCTTCCACCGCAGCGGGTTCACCCGGCTGCAGGACAGCTCGGCGGGTGCGTCGTGAGTGACCTGGCCCGGGACGGACTCCGCGTCCTCTTCGACGACCCGGTCGGCATGGGCGTGCTGGCGGCGCCCGCCACCACGGCGGCGGCGGCGATCGCGGCGATCGTCAGACACGGCAGCGGTTTCCTCTTCGTCACCGTCACCGAGGAGACGGCCGCGCGGCTCGACCTCCCGGCCATGCCGGGCACGGTGGCCGACGGTTCGGCGGCGAGCCGGCAGCGGGTGTCGGTGGACGCCGCGGCCCACGTCGGCACGGGGATCTCGGCGCGTGACCGGGCGCGGACGGCGACGTTGCTCGCCGACCCGACCACCGTGGCGCCCGACCTCACGCGACCGGGGCACGTGGTGCCGGTGGTCGTCCACCCGCGCGACCCCACAGTGACCGCGGACCGGGTGCACGTCGCTCTGCGCGGCCCGGCGGTCCACGCCGCCGTCCCAGGCGGGATCGCGGGCGTCGGGCTCGCGACCGCGGAGGAGTGCCGCGCCCTCGCGCGGGCGCTCGGAGTGCCGGCGGAACACCTCGGCGGGACACAGGAAGAACCTGATGAGTTCCTCGGTCAGCTCTGCGCCAGCTTGTTAGTCGGTAGGTGAACACCGACTACTTGACGGAAACCCTTGCTCGAAGCGTCTCGTCTGCAGCACAGTGACACCTCAACCGAAACGAAGGGAACGACCCATGGCAGCGCAGCTCAGAGGTCTCGAAGGCAAGGTCGCGCTGGTCACCGGCGCCGGACGTGGACAGGGCGCCAACCACGCCCGTGCCCTCGCCGAGGCGGGGTGCGACGTCGTCGCCCTCGACATCTGCGAGAACATCCCCGGCCTCTACGAGACCGCGACCCGGGACGAACTCGACCAGACGGTCAAGGAGGTCGAGTCGTTCGACCGTCGGGGTCTCGCCGTGACGGCCGACATCCGTGACCACCAGCAGGTCAAGGCGGCGGTCGACACCGCCCTCGCCGAGTTCGACCGCATCGACATCCTGGTCAACAACGCGGGGATGGCCCACCTCGACACCATCCACGACGTCGACCCGGACATCCTCAACGCCATCATCGACACCAACCTCAAGGGTCCGATGTGGATGGCCAAGTACGTGGTGCCGGGCATGATCGGCCAGCGGTCCGGCAAGATCGTCAACATCTCGTCGGCGGTCGTGGGCAGCGGCCACGCCATGCTGTCGCACTACGTGGCGAGCAAGCACGGTGTCGTCGGTCTGACCAAGGCCTGGGCGACCGAGCTGGCCGAGTTCGACATCAACGTCAACGCGATCGCGCCGGCGACGATCCGACCCAGCACCGTCGAGGCCCGTGGCTCGGGCATGGTGCGCGGTCTGTCGGCCGAGATGGGCATGGACATGGACGAGGCCTTCGAGGTCTTCTCCGCGCAAGGCAACCTACCCGGCCCGAACCTGCGCGGCGAGATGCAGGACATCACCGACGCCGTCCTGTTCCTCGCCTCGGACAACGCGCGCATCATCACCGGACACCTGCTGTTCGTGGACGCCGGCCAAGCGACCAAGTAGCCACAGGGGCGCCACCGCACACCACCGACGACTCCGCTCCCACTCGACGACGAAAGGGACCGCACGTGACTGCCCTCATCGGCACCCCGGTACGACGCAAGGAGGACGCGCCGCTGCTCACCGGCAGGGGCCAGTACGTGGACGACCTGCGCCTGCCCGGCACGGTCCGCATGGCCTACGTCCGCAGCCCCATCGCGCACGCGCGGATCCTCGGCATCGACGCGGAGGCCGCGTGCGCGCTCCCGGGCGTCCTCGGCGTCTGGACCGCCGCGGACCTCGAGGGGTTGCCCAACACGCGCTCGGTGCCCGGCATGGAACGTCCGTGCCTCGCGAGCGACGGTGTCGTGCGCTTCGTGGGCGAACCGGTCGCGGTGGTCGTGGCGACCGACCAGTACCTCGCCGCCGACGCCGCCGAAGCCGTCGAGGTCGAGTACGAGCCGTTGCCGGTCCTCACCACGATCGACGAGGCGATGGCCGAGGGCGCGGCGCCGATCGTGCCGAACCTGGCGAGCAACGTGGTCATGGACATGCCGCTCACCGAGGACGACGCCCAGGCCGAGATCGACGCCGCTCCCCGGCGGTCGTCGCTACGGATCGTCAACCAGCGCCTCGCGCCGGTGCCGATCGAGCCGATCGGGTGCCTGGCCAACTGGACGCGCGACGGTCTGACGCTGTGGGGGACGGTCCAGGCGCCGCACCCGATCCGCAACGAGTTGTGCACGATGTTCGGCCTCTCGCAGCAGGAGGTGCGCGTGGTCGCGCCCGACGTCGGCGGCGCGTTCGGGTCCAAGGCCACCTTCTACCCGGAGTACATCCTCACGTCGGAGCTGTCGCGTCGGCTCGGTCGTCCGGTCAAGTACGTCGAGACCCGCAGCGAGAGCATGCTGGCGATGACTCACGGTCGGGCTCAGACCCAGGACCTGGTCATCGCCTACGACGACGACGCGAACATCCAGGCGCTGCAGGTCAAGATCATCCAGGACTGCGGGGCGTGGCCCGACGTCACGGGGAGCGGACTGCCGATCCTGACCTCGTTCATGTCCGGTGGCGTCTACAAGATCCCGAAGATCGGCGCGTCGTTCCGCAGTGTCACCACGCACACGACGCCGGTCGCGGCCTACCGCGGCGCGGGTCGTCCGGAGGCGTCCTACCTCATCGAGCGGCTGATGGACGCCATGGCGTTCGACCTCGGCATGGACCCGGCCGAGGTGCGCCGGCGCAACTTCATCCAGCCCGAGGAGATGCCGTTCGCCACGCAGTTCCCCATCGTGGTGTACGACGAGAGCGACTACCCGCAGCTGCAGGAGCTGTTGCTCGAGCACCTGGACTACAAGGGCCTGCGCAAGGAGCAGGAGGAGCGCCGATCCGACCCCGACGCGAAGCTGCTCGGGGTCGGCATGTCGATCTTCGTCGAGATGGCGGGTTTCGGCCCGTCGGCGTTCTTCGAGCAGTTCGGCTACGTCGGCGGGTGGGAGTCGGCCAAGGCGAGGATGAACCCCGACGGGTCACTGACCGTTGCAGTCGGCACCAGTCCGCACGGCCAGGGCCACCAGACGGTGTTCGCGCAGATCGCTTCCGACGCTCTCGAGGGTCTCGTCCCCTTCGACCGCATCTCGGTCAAGTACGGGGACACCCAGGTCGTGCAGGAGGGCATCGGCACCATGGGCAGCCGGGCCATGCCGGTGGCGGCTCCCGCCGTGTCGGTGGCCGCCACCGAGATGCTGACCAAGCTCAAGATGGTCGCGGCGCACATGCTCGAGGCGTCGCCCGACGACCTCGAGGTCCGCGACGGCAAGCTCGGCGTCCGCGGCACCCCCGGCTCGGAGGTCAGCCTGCTCGACGTGGCCTTGACCTCGTACAAGCCGCACAAACTGCCCGAGGGCATGGACATCGGCCTGGAGTTCACGAACTACCACGAGCCGAAGAACCTCAGCTACCCCAGCGGTGCGCACGGCTGCGTGGTCGAGATCGATCCCCAGACCGGCATGGTCGAGATCCGCCGGTACATCGCGGTCGACGACTGCGGTGTGGTCGTGAACCCGCTGCTGGCACGCGGTCAGGTGCAGGGCGGCGTCGTGCAGGGCATCGCCCAGGCGCTGCTCGAGGAGGTCCGGTACGGCGACGACGCCCAGCCGCTGACGTCGACGCTCGTCGACTACTCGGTGCCCAGCGCCGCGGACATGCCGAACATGGAGAACCACCACCTGGAGATCCGGACGACCGGCAACGACCTCGGCGTGAAGGGCCTCGGCGAGGCCGGCGCGACCGCCGCGCCCCAGGCCGTGGTCAACGCGGTGCTCGACGCCGTCAAGCACCTGGGGATCCGCACGCTCGACATGCCGCTCACCCCGGTCAAGGTGTGGCACTCGATCACCGACGCGAAGGAGAATCTCGGATGAAGCACGACATCACGCTGCGCGTGAACGGCGTGACCACCGAGGAGACGGTCGAGTCGCGGCTGCTGCTCGTCCACTTGTTGCGCGAGCGTCTCGGTCTCACCGGCACGCACGTTGGCTGCGACTCGTCCAACTGCGGCGCGTGCACGGTGCTGCTCGACGGCGAGGCGGTCAAGTCCTGCACGGTGCTCGCGGCGTCGCTCGAGGGCCGGTCCGTCGTCACCGTCGAGGGCCTCGCCGCCGGCGGCGAGCTCACGCCGGTCCAGGAGGGGTTCCGTGAGTGCCACGGCCTGCAGTGCGGCTACTGCACACCCGGCATGCTCATGGCCTCGACCAGCCTCCTGCTCGACAAGCCCAGCCCGACCGAGCACGACGTCCGCGACGGCCTCGAGGGCAACCTGTGCCGGTGCACCGGCTACCAGATGATCGTGGAATCGGTGCAGTGGGCAGCAGAACACGGTGGCCCCGGCGAGGTCGCCACCGCCGAGCGTGAACGGGCGCAGTCCGCTTCCGACGCGGCGGCGGGCGCGCGATGATCCCGACGAGGTTCGACTACGTGAAGGCCGCCTCGGTGGACGACGCCCTCGCCCGCATCGCGGCTGACGAGGACGCCAAGCTGCTCGCGGGCGGTCACTCGCTGCTGCCGATCATGAAGCTGCGCATGGCGACGCCGTCGACGCTGGTCGACATCAGCGGCCTGCTCGAGCTGAGTGGCCTGCGGCTCGAAGGCGACGTCCTACACATCGGGGCGGGTGTGCGGCACCGGGAACTCGAGCGCAGCGAGACCGTCCGCACCTGTGTGCCGTTGCTCGCCCACGCGGCGAGCACCGTCGGTGACCCACAGGTCCGCAGTCGCGGCACCATCGGTGGCTCGGTGGCGCACGCCGATCCCGCGGCGGACTTCCCGGCCGTGCTGCTCGCTCTCGGGGCCACGATGGTGATGCGCGGTCCGGACGGTGAGCGGTCGGTCCCCGTCGAGGACTTCTTCGTCGACTTCTGGGAGACCGCGTTGCGCCCGGACGAGGTGCTCACCGAGATCCAGGTGCCGACCCGGCGTGGGGAGCCGTGGAGCTACCAGAAGTTCCGGCAACGCGCGCAGGAGTGGGCCATCGTCGGTGTCGCGGCGCAGGGTGGGCCGGAAACCACCGTGACGCTGGTGAACATGGCGAGCACCCCCTTGCGGGCGTCCGCGACCGAGGCCGCGCTGTCGGCCGGAGCCACGCGGGACGAAGCCGCGGCGAGGGCCGACGAGGGCACCTCACCGAGCGACGACCTCCGCGCTGACTCCGCCTACCGGCGTCACCTCGCGCGCACGCTGGTGGGGCGTGCCCTGGCCGAGCTCGCGGGCTAGGCCGTGGGGGACCGCGACCTCGACGTCGTGGTGGTCGTCGGCAACCTGAAACCGGCGTCACGCACGTTGGACGTCGGCTGCTGTCGCGCTCGCCCGGTCGATCCCCGGCGCGGGTGACCCACCGTGTACGACCTCGTCGGGTTCGGCGCGAAGCTGCCGAGCTCCGACGATCCGGACGTCACCGCCGCCATCGCCGCGGTGACGGCGAGCGACGTGACGCTGGTGGCCTCACCGGAGGTGTTCCTGCGTCCGGCGCTGGTGGAACTCGGCATGAGCTGTCCGGTCGGCGGTCTACCTGCTCGACTCCGCGCTCGACGACCGATCCCGGAGCGCACTGTGGCGTGAGCGGGTCGGCCGGGCGGTGCGCCCGGGCTGACCCGTCGGCCCGTAGGGCGTCCTCACGCCGCGACGTGGTCCAGTACAGCCGCGCCGTCCGTGACCTGCAGGACGACGAGCAGCGGCGGACCGTCCGAACCCGTCGGCGGGATCCGCGTGGTCGCGCGCCACCCCGCGCCCTGCCGGCTGTGGCGCTCGTCGACGCCGTCCACGAGCACGGCACCCAACCGGACCTGGGCCACGACGGTCACGTCGGCGTCCTCGGGCACGACGACACGGGCCACACCGGCGCCCACCCGTACGACGACCCGCTCGGGGGTGCCGCGGGTCGCGGCGTCGTCGTAGACCCCGCGCAGGTCGAGGGTCACGCGGCCGAACGCGAGGCGGTAGTCGTCGTCGAGGTCGGCCACCGACGTCGGGCGGTAGGCGACCTCACCGGCGCCGTCGCGGAACGACGTGTGGGTGCCGCCGAAGGCCGCGATCCACACGAGCGCCGGCACGAGGAACCAGATGAGGCTGAACGCGGGGCGACGGGCGAGGACTCCCGCGAGCAGGCCCAGCAGGACGGTGCCGCCGGCGACCAGGCCGTACACCGGCAGGGCCACACCGGACGCGGCGTCGACGATCGCCACGATCGCGAGCGCGACCACGGTGGCGCCGAGCGTCGCGAGGAACAGCGGCCGGGCCCGGCGACGCCGCGCACGTCCCCGCTCCCGCGCCTCGCGGTACCACTGGTCCATCGGCTTGTCGTCGTCAGCCGCCTTGAGGAGCGAGATCGTCGGCGCGCCGGCCGGGCCGTCGTGGGGCGGGAACGGAGCGGTGTCGGTGGGACCGGGCGGCGGCGGACGTTCGTCCGTACCGGTCGCGCCGCGCCGGGAGAACGCGACGATCAGCAGCACCACGCCGATGACGGCCGCGCCCGGGAAGAAGAACCCGTGGCCCCACCAGCCGCCGAACCCGCCGACGAGCAACCAGAACCCGACGACCGCGACGACGCCCGCGAGCCACAACGGCACGTTGTGCGCCTTGAGCCAGCCGCCGAGCCGGTCGACCGGGGAGGTGGTGGTGTCGCCCGACTCCGGCAGCGCGAACCACAGCACCGCGTAGGCCACGAGGCCGAACCCCCCGAAGAAGGCCGCGACCGCGAACAGGACGCGGAACAGCACCGGGTCGAGGGCGAAGTACTCGCCCAGGCCGCCGGCGACGCCGCCCGCGACCTTGTCGGTCCGCGAGCGCTGCAGCTTGCGCGCCGGCGCACCGGGCGGTGGCCCCGCTGGCGGTGGCGGTGGCGGCGGGGTGTCGGTCGGAGGTGGCGTCATGGTGGTCATGGCCGTCGAGCGTGGCGGGCGGACGGCGCCCGGACATCAGGGTCGGCCCGGACATCGTCCCCGATCCCGCCTCCGTACCCGGTCCCGACGCTCCGGGCCATCCCGGTGCCCGCGGGGGCCTCCGGCCGCCATGATGGATCCCGTGACCGCCGCTGCGCCCAGCCGTCCCCGCCTCACGCGGGTCGACGACGGCGCCCTCGTCGGCGGCGTGAGCACCGGGGTCGCGGCCCACCTGCGCTGGCCGCGGCGCACCGTGCGCCTCGCGTTCGTCGGCCTGGCGTTCTTCGGAGGGTTCGGCGCCGTGCTCTACGCGGCCTACTGGATCGTGCTGCCGGGCGACCCGGCCGCGACCGCGCCGACCGGGCGCCGCCGCGTGGTGCAGGTCGTCCTCGGGGCGTTGATCGGGATCGGCGTGGTCGCGACCGCGGCGAGCTCGCCGTCGTTCCTGCTGCCGACCCTGCTGGCCTGCGTGGGCGGCGCGTTCCTCTGGCGGCAGGCCGACGACGGCACCCGCCGCCACTGGAGCGCCCGGTCGATGTCGGTCGTCACGGCCACCGCGGGCGACCGCGGCGGGGTCGCCCGGCTCGCCGTCGGCGCCGCGCTCGTCGTCGCCGCGATCGTCATCTCGCTGGTGCGCGCCGACGTCCGGTCCCTGGGCACGACGCTGTCCGCGGTCGTGATCGCCGCGGTCGGGCTGGCGTTGCTCACGGGCCCGTGGTGGATGCGGCTGGTGCGCGAACTCGGCGACGAGCGCCGGGAGCGGATCCGGTCCGAGGAACGCGCCGAACTCGCCGCGCGGGTGCACGACTCGGTGCTGCAGACCCTCGCGCTGATCCAGCGCCGGGCGGACTCCCCGCGTGAGGTCGCCCGCCTCGCCCGGGGTCAGGAACGTGAGCTGCGCACGCTGCTGTGGGGCGATCCCGCCGCGCGCAGCACCACGGTCGTCGGTGCCCTGCGCGACGCCGCCGCCGAGGTCGAGGACTCCTACGGGGTGACGGTCGACGTCGTCACCGTCGGCGACGCCCCGATCGTCGCGGCCGGCGAAGCCCTCGCCGCCGCTGCCCGCGAGGCGATGGTCAACGCGGCGAAACACGCGGGCGTGGAACACGTCTCGCTCTACGTCGAGGTCGACGACGGCCGTGCCGTGGTGTTCGTCCGCGACCGCGGCAAGGGTTTCGACCCCGACACCGTCGCCGAGGACCGCCTCGGGCTGCGCCGCTCGGTCACCGAACGGATGGAACGGCACGGCGGGACGTCGTCGGTGCACAGCGCACCGGGGGAGGGCACCGAGGTGGAGTTGGAGGTCACGCTGACATGAGCCGACGACCGAGGGTGGTGATCGTGGACGACCACGCCCTGTTCCGCACGGGGGTCCGCTCCGAGATCCGCGACGCCGTCGACCTGGTCGGGGAGGCGTCCGACGTCGCGTCCGCGGTCGAGGTCATCGCCGCCAACACCCCCGACGTCGTGCTGCTCGACGTCCACCTGCCCGACGGCAGCGGCGCCGACGTCATCACCCGCGGCGGTGACACGACGAGCAAGTACCTGGCGCTGTCGGTGTCGGACGCCGCCGAGGACGTCATCGCGGTCATCCGCGCGGGCGCGCAGGGCTACGTCACCAAGACCATCGCACCGAGCGAGCTCATCGACGCCATCGTGCGGGTCGCCGGCGGCGACGTCGTGTTCAGCCCGCGCCTCGCGGGGTTCGTGCTCGACGCCTTCCGCGACACCGGTCTGCCGCCCGGCAGCCTCGACCCCGAGCTCGACCAGCTCACGCCGCGCGAGCGCGAGGTCCTGCGCCTGCTCGCCCGCGGGTACGCCTACAAGGAGATCGCCGAGCAGTTGGTCATCTCCGCGCGCACCGTCGAGACCCACGCCAGCAACGTCCTGCGCAAACTGCAGTTGTCCAACCGCCACGAGCTCACCCGCTGGGCCGCCGAGCGCCGCCTGACCTGACGCCCCGCCGACCGTCGTGCTCTGACTGCACACGCGCACTCAGAGCACGAGCGCGGCCGGGGAGGTCAGTACCAGGGCTGGTGGACCAGCAGATCCGGTGTTGCATCGTGCACCGATCGCACGCCGGCCAGGGCGAAGGCCAGGCGGGTCTCCTCGGAGAGGCGGGTGAGGACGTCGCGCACGCCCTCCGCGCCGCCGACGGCCAGACCCCACAGCGCCGGGCGTCCGATCCACACGGCCCGGGCACCGAGGGCGAGGGCCCGCAACACGTCGGAGCCGCGGGTGATCCCGCCGTCCACGTAGACCTCGGCGCGGCCGGCGACGCCCGCGACGACGTCGGGCAGCGCGTCCGCGGTGGCGACCGCGCCGTCGAGTTGCCGGCCGCCGTGGTTCGACACGCAGATCGCTGCCGCGCCCGCGTCGACAGCGGCGGCTGCGTCGTCGCCGCGCAGCACACCCTTGACCACCACGGGCAGGCGGGTGCGCCCGACCAACCACTCGATGGCCTCGAACGTCAGCGACGGGTCGAACATGGTGGCGGCGTAGTCGGAGATCCGCCCGGCCTGGCCGCCGGTGTCGACGAGGTTCGCGACCGGCATGTCGGCCGGGAGCACGAACCCGCCCTCGCCGTTGCGGACCCGGTGGCCGAGCTCGGGGGTGTCGACGGTGACGACCAGCGCCGAGTAGCCCGCCGCCTCGGCGCGGTCGACGAGACGCTCGGTGTCCCGGCGGTCGACGTGCACGTACAGCTGGAACCAGCGCGGAGCCCCGGGGACGGCGGTGGCGACGTCCTCGAGCGTGACCGTCGACATCGTCGACAGCGTCATGACCGTCCCGGCCGCCGCGGCCCCGCGGGCCATGGCGCGTTCGCCGTCGTCGTCGGCGAGGCGCTGGTAGGCCGCCGGCGCGACCAGGACCGGTGCGCGCACCGGCGAACCCAGGACGGTCGTGGCGGTGTCGACGGCGCCGACGTCGCGCAGCACGCGCGGCCGGATCCGCCAGTGCCCCCACGCGGCGCGGTTGGCGGCGAGGGTCAGCTCGTCGTCGGCTCCGGTGGCGTAGTAGGCGTGCGCCTCACGGTCGAGACCGGCGGCGAGAGCGGCGGCCTCGAGGGCGTCGACGTCCATGGCGACGACCCTACGAGCCGCTCACATCGCGATGAGCACCCGCCGGAAGTTCTCGGCGTAACGGCCGGTGCCCAGACCGGCCTCCCGGGCGATGCCGCCGTTCCACCCCTCCAGCAGCTGGGGGATGTCCGCGTGTGCGGTCTGGCTGGCGTGGGCGCCGAGCGCGGCGATCTTGCGGGGCAGCTGCTCGGTGATGTCGACGACGTGGTTCGACGGTTGCAGACCCAGCACCCACAACTCGTGCACCGTCCACGCCTCGAGCCCCTCGTCCTGGAGCAGTTCGGGGAACGCGAACGGGTTGCGGGCGTCGGGGTACACGGCGCGGGTCGTCGCCTCGCCGACCGCCATGTGGTCCGGGTGGTTCGCGGGCATGGCGTCCCAGTTCCACTCCGGGTTGTGGGTGACGACCAGCTCGGGCCGGACCTGCCGGATGACCCGTGAGATCCCCGCCCGCAACGCCAGCGACGGCTCGACGTGGCCGTCGCGTTCGTCGAGGAAGCGGACGTCCTCGACGCCGACCTCGGCCGCGGCCGCGCGCTGCTCCCGCTCCCGCAGCGGACCGATCTCCTCGCGGGGGGTGTCGTCGAAACCGCCCTGGTCACCGCGGGTGGCGAGCAGGTAGGTCACGGCGATGCCGGCGTCGGTCATGCGGGCGACCGTCCCGGCGCAGGAGAAGTCGATGTCGTCCGGGTGGGCGACCACCACGAGCGCCCGGGCGATCTCCGGGATGCCGTCCCGCAGCGGCGCGATCGGCGACGTCGGTTCGCTCAGCGGGCACCCCGGCACACGCGCAGGACGGCGTCGCCGAGCAGGGCGCCGTCGGGGCCGAGCACCTCGCGGTAGCCCTGCAGGACGATGCGTTCGCGGCCGAGCTCGATGCGGGTGCCCCCGCCCTCGACGCGGGCGGCCTGGATCCGGTGGCTGACCTCGGCGCGCGAGCGCACGAGCTGCGCGATCTGGGCGTCGAGGTCGTCGATGCGTTCACGCAGGACCGGGATGGCCTCGACGGGGTCGACCGGGCGGGCGTCGCGCCCCGTGCCGGCGGTGCTGGTTCCGGTGGTGCTCATGGCGTTCTGGCTCCTCGGGTTCGGACCAGGGGCCGCACCGCCCCGGATCCTCGCGCCGCACGGTGTGCGCGCACGAGAAAGCCCCGGGCCGATGCGGTCCCGGGGCGAGTGTTCGGCGTGTGTGTCAGCCGGTCGTCTCGGGCATCGCGCGGCGATACCCGAAGGTGAAGACGTGAACGGTGGACACGCGTCCATGGTGGCACGCGGGACGACCGACCGGCAACCGACCGGCGACCGACCGGCCGCCGACCGCAGATCGACCGGCGACCGAGCGGCTTCCGACGAGGACGCTCACCGCCGTGGCCGACCGGGGCCGCGGGTTTTGCGGACGAACTCGGACAGACCGGTGGAGAGCGGTGGTCGCACTTCAAGAACTTGACCGGCACTTGACAGAACCGGGGTGCGCCTGGGTACAGGCGGCATCGCACCATCCCGACACCCCCGAACGGGAGCCCCCGATGCACGCTGCCCTGAGCACCCCCACCCCCACCCCCGTCTCCAGCCCGATCCGCGGACGCCTGCGCGCCGCGGCGCTGGTGTTGGCGGTGAGCGCCGCCGTGGTCGGCTCGTCGACGGCCGTCGCGGCCGCCGACACCGGGTCGACCACCGCGACCGCCGCGGCACCGGCCGGTCGGTACTACGCGATCACGCCGACCCGCGCGCTGGACACCCGCGCGTCCGGTGGCCCGATCGCCAACAACACCAGCCGGGTGATCGACCTGTCCCGCGCGTTCGGCGGGGCCTCCGCCGCCGCGGCCGTCATCAACCTCACGGTCACGCTGCCCAGCTCCGGCGGCTACCTCACCGCGTACCCGGCGGGGACGACCAAGCCGGTCGCCTCAAGCCTCAACTTCAGTCCGAACCAGACGCGCGCCAACTCCGTCACCGTCGCGCTCGGCCAGGGTGCGGGCAAGCAGAACCAGCTGGCGATCTTCGCGGCGGTGGCCGGCAACGGCCGCGCCCACGTGGTCGTCGACGTGCTCGGTTACTACGGCAACGGCGGCGGTGCGGCCGGCACGAGCTACTCGCAGCTCGCGGCGCCGGTGCGGCTGTTCGACACCCGGACCTCGATCGGCGGCCTCACCACCACCTACCCGAAGAACATCGGCATCGTGACGCTCAACTACCAGACCCCGGCGATCAACAAGACCATCTCCGCGGTGGTCATGAACATCACCGTCACGGGAACGCGCGGCGCCGGCAACCTCACGATCTGGAACGGCTTCGGCGCCCCGCCGCTGGTCTCGACGCTGAACTTCAACCGCGGTGAGACGGTCGCGAACTTCGCCGTCATCCCGGTCCGGTGCACGGACGCCGCCTGCAGCAAGCTGACCTTCAGCATCAAGAACAACCTCTCGCCGTACACGCAGGTGCTCGGCGACATCAGCGGCGCCTACATGACGCCCAGCTCGAGCGGTCTGCTCTACCGGTCCGTCGCCCCGACCCGCGTCACCGACACCCGTGAGCAGATGGGCTTCGGGTCGCTCGGCCCGGCGCTGTCGGGGATGTCGAACGTCTCACGGATGATGAGCTCGGACGTCCGGGCGCTCAACGTCAACCTGACCGCGGTCAAGCCGACGATCTCGACCTACCTCACGGTCTTCCCGGCCGGGGTGGCCCGCCCGCTCGCCAGCAACATCAACCTGGGTCGTGGGCAGGTCGCGGCCAACGCCGCGCAGGTCAAGGTCTCCAGCCTGGGCACGTTCATGACCTGGAACGCCGCCGGGCGGGTGGACATCGTGGTGGACGTGCAGGGCCTGTTCGTCCTCGACCCGGTCGGGGCGTCCAAGACGGCCAGCACGGATGGTGCCGCGCAGGTGAACGGCGCGGTCTCCTGACCGTCGCTCGCTGACGATCCGCATCCGGCTGTGCCGGGTGGTGTCGGACGGCGCTCGTAGGGTGGACCCCGATGAGCGCTCCCGCACCGCCCGGCACGGCCGCGTCGGCGTCCGCCCCGTCGGCGGCCCGCCCCACGGCCGGGTCGATCGCGCGCCTGCTCGAGGGCCTCAATCCCCAGCAACGCCAGGCGGTCCAGCACGAGGGCAGCCCCCTGCTCATCGTCGCGGGCGCGGGGTCGGGCAAGACCCGCGTGCTCACCCACCGCGTGGCCTACCTGCTGGCCGAGCGCGACGTCACGCCGTGGCAGGTCCTCGCGATCACCTTCACCAACAAGGCGGCCGCGGAGCTGCGCGAACGGGTCGTCGACCTGGTCGGCCGCCGGGCCCGCACGATGTGGGTGTCCACGTTCCACTCGATGTGCGTGCGGATCCTGCGGCAGGACGCCAAGGTCCTGGGCCTGCGCCCGTCGTTCTCCATCTACGACTCCGACGACTCCCGGCGGCTGGTCCAGCTCGTCTCGCGCGAGTTGGAACTGGACGCCAAGCGCTTCCCGCCGAGGTCGCTCGCGGTGCAGATGAGCAACCTCAAGAACGAGTTGGTGACGCCCGCGATGTGGGCCGAGCGGGCGAGCACCGACAACGAGCAGGTCCTCGCCGCGGTCTACGAGCGGTACCAGAACCGCCTGCGGGAGGCGCACGCCCTCGACTTCGACGACCTCATCATGTCGACGGTCGAACTGTTGCAGCGTCATCCAGACGTCGCGGACCACTACCGCCGCCGGTTCCGGCACGTCATGGTCGACGAGTACCAGGACACCAACCACGCGCAGTACGTCCTCGTGCGGGAACTGACCCGCGAACCCGACGTCGTCGACGGCCGCGAGACCCTGTCCGCCGCGGAGCTGGTGGTGGTCGGTGACGCCGACCAGTCGATCTACGCCTTCCGCGGCGCGACCATCCGCAACATCAACGAGTTCGAACGCGACTACCCCGACGCCGCCACGATCCTGCTCGAGCAGAACTACCGCTCCACGCAGACGATCCTCGGCGCGGCGAACGCGGTCATCGCCCGCAACCCCGACCGGGTCGCGAAGAACCTGTGGTCCGACGCCGGCACCGGTGAACCCCTCGAGGGGTACGTCGCGGAGAACGAGCACGACGAGGCCGCGTGGGTCGCCCTGCAGATCGAGCAGTTGCGCAAGGAGGGCCGACAGCCGTCGGACATCGCGGTCTTCTACCGCACCAACGCGCAGTCGCGGGTGTTCGAGGAGGTGTTCATCCGCGTCGGCATGCCCTACAAGGTCGTCGGCGGTGTGCGGTTCTACGAACGCCGCGAGATCCGCGACGCCCTCGCCTACCTGCGGGTGATCGCCAACCCCGACGACGTCGTCTCCCTGCGCCGCATCCTCAACACCCCGCGGCGGGGGATCGGCGACCGGTCCGAAGCCGTCATCGAGGTGCTGGCGCAGGAGGAGTCGATCTCCTTCGGCGAGGCGCTCGAACGCGCCGACGTCGCCCCGCTGCCCGCCCGGTCACTCGCCAACATCCAGGCCTTCACCGACCTCATGCTCGAACTGCGTGGCGTGAACTCCGGGCCGGACGCCACCCCCGCCGCGGTGCTCGAGGCCGTCCTGGACCGCACCGGCTACCTCGCCGAACTCTCGAACTCCAAGGACCCGCAGGACGAGGGCCGGGTCGACAACCTGCGGGAGCTGGTCACCGTCGCGCAGGAGTTCGCCGAGGCCCGCGAGGGCACCCCGGAGGCCCGCTCGCTCGACGCCTTCCTCGAGCAGGTCTCGCTGGTCGCCGACGCCGACAGCGTCCCCGACGCCGACGGCCAGGGCGGGGTCGTCACCCTCATGACCCTGCACACCGCGAAGGGCCTGGAGTTCCCCGTCGTGTTCCTCGCCGGGATGGAGGACGCCGTCTTCCCCCACATCCGGGCGTTGTCCGATCCGGACGAACTGGCCGAGGAACGACGCCTCGCCTACGTCGGCATCACCCGGGCGCGGGAGCGGCTGTTCCTGTCGCGGGCGCTCGCCCGCAGCGCGTTCGGGCAGCCCGCGTGGAACGGCCCGTCCCGTTTCCTCGACGAGATCCCGGGCGAGCTCGTGCACTGGACCGGGGCGGTCGGCCGGGCGCCGTACGTGCCGTCCTACGGCGACGACCAGCCCTCGTCCGGCGCCTATTCCGACCACGGCTACCGCTCGAGCCCGCGGCGTTCGGCGCAGTCGCAACTCGCGGCGCGGGGCGGCCTGCGCGGCGGCGCGGGCAACCGCGACGTCATCGCCCTCGAGGTCGGCGACCGGGTCACCCACGACTCGTGGGGGCTCGGGACCGTCACGGCCACCCGCGGCGAGGGGGAGAAGGCGCAGGCGCAGATCGACTTCGGCGGCGACGCCGGCCGCAAGTGGCTCGTGCTGCGTTACGCGGTGCTCGACAAGCTCTGAGCGTCGTCGTCGTCGTGTTCGTCCCCGGCGACGCCGCGCAGGTTGCTCACCGCGAACGACCGCGGCCGGTCGCCGGTCTCGCCCGTCCCGTCGGCCGCGTCGCCGGAGGTGGCGGCCACGGCGCGGGTCATCGTCCAGACCGTGCGGCAGGCGGTCCAGGTGACCACCACGAGCAGGACGTTGCGGACGACCAGCAGCAGGGTCGCGATCGGCAGCTGCCACGGGGAGTCGCCGAGCAACCAGGTGTAGGCCAGCGGGAAGATCAGCTGGGTCAGTCCGGCGATGACCAGCAGCAGCACGGCCACGCGGCGCAGCGCGGGATCGGGGCGGCGGCTGAGCATCATCGCGGCGAGCGGGCCGCCGAGCCAGATGAGGTACTGCGGGCTGAGGGTCTTGTTGACGACCGTCATCACCGCGACGGTCGCGAAGACCAGCCAGCCGACCAGTTCGATCGGGACCTCGCGCAGGCGGAACGCGCGCGCCCAGGTCCACACCAGCCAGACCACGGTGAGCCCGGTCGCGACGGTGCTCGCGAGCACCAGCGCGTGGGCGCCGCCGCCGAAGACCTCCCAGGCCTTGTAGGGGCTGACCTTCACCGTCCAGGTGTCGGGGGAGAAGACGCGGGCGACGACCAGCGGCAGCGCGAAGATCGACTCGATCTGCAGGCCGCGGTCGGACTGCCACTGCAGCGGCGACACCAGGCGCGCGAAGCCGCCGACGAGGACGGACACGCCGAGGACGACGACACCGCCCGCGAGGAAGCCGAGGAACGCGCGACGGCGACCCTCGCGCCGGACCAGGAAGCTCGGCAGCAGCGCAGCGGGCCAGAGCTTGAGACCGGCGCCGGCGGCCGTCATCCAACCCGAGCGCGCCGGGCGGGTCACCACGGAGATGACCGCGGCGCCGGCGAGCACCGCCGGGACGAGGTCGAAGCGGAAGTAGGCGATCGGACCCATGAGCGGGACGAACCAGATCCAGAACCCGATCGCACCCGCCGTCCCCACCTGCTCCGGGCGCAACGCGGCGCGGGTCCGCAGCAGGTGCCGGAAGAACAGGGCGTCGACGGCCAGCATCGAGAGGAAGAACAGGACGGCGAACGCCAACGGGTTGAGCCCGCCCGCGAGGAACTGGGGGAGCAGGACGCCGAACACCGGCAGCGGGTACTCCTGCAGCGTCTCGCGCAGCGGCAGACCGTGGCGGAACATCGCGTAGAGGCTGCGACCGTAGTAGGTGACGTCACCGACGACGTTCTGCTGCGCGAAGCCGACCACGAGCAGCATGAAGGCGCGGGTGACGAGCCAGGTCCACCACGGGGAACGCCGGTCGGCGGGGTCGAGCCGCGAGGGGACCCGCCAGGCGGGGAGTCGCAGCAGCGTCGTGTCGACGCGCTCGGCCACCCGGTTCACCGGTCGATGTCTCCCTGCTGTCGGCAGTCCACGGGGCTTCGGCAGGATCAGCGACGCGCCCGCACGGATGTCGTCGTCAAGCCTACGGGCGGGACGGACGAGGTCAAATCACCCTGGGCGTGACGCTCGCCGGTCGTTCAGGGGCGGCTCAGCCAGGGACCGGCGGAGGATCAGCCGTTCCGACGGCGTGCCGCCGTCGACCGCCCGTCAGCCGTTCTGGTTGTACGTGCCGACGCTGATGCCGCGGGCGACGAGCCACGGGACCGGGTCGACGTAGGTGCCGTCGTGGCCGGTGGTGCTGCCGATCTTCACGCCCAGGTGCAGGTGGGGACCGGTCGACTGACCCTCCTGGCCGACCAGGGCGATCTCCTGCCCCGCCTTGACCTTCTGGCCGACCTTCACGAAGTAGTACTTCATGTGGCCGTAGATCGTCATGTCGCCGTTCTCGTGCTGGATGATCACCCAGTTGCCGAAGCCGCTCGCGGGGCCGGCCTGCACGACCACGCCGTCGCCGACGGCGAGGATCGGGCTGCCGAGCGGGGCGGCGAAGTCGATGCCCTCGTGCATCGTGCCCCAGCGGGCGCAGAAGCAGCTGTTGTAGATGCCCTTCGCGGTCGGACGCACCCAGTCGCCGGGAACGGTCTGACCCGGCTTCATGACGCTGTCCGGCGGCGGGGCGGCGGCGACGGCCGTCCCGGCGGGCGTCGGGGCGGCACCCGGGGTCGCGGGGGTGGTCGTGGAGCTCGCAGCCGTGAGGGGTGAACGCTCGAGGCGGGAGACGCGCGCGCGGGCCTGTCGGGCGCCCTCGGACGCCGCGGCGTCGGCGGCGGCCTGGTCGGCCCGCACGGCCTGCTGCTGGGTCTCGGCCGCGGCGTTGGCGGTGAGGACGCGCTGTTGCGCCGCGGTCGCGGCGGCCCCGGCCTCGGTGGACGACAACAGCCCAGCCTGGTCGGTGACGACGACCGTGACGGCGACGGCACCGGCGAGCACGAGCGGGGTGCGGGTGGGCAGCCGCCACCCGCCGGCCAGGACGGGGACCTTGAGGGCGGCGCCGCGCAGGCCGGTCGGGACGCGGACGGGCCGCAGCGACGGCGCGAGTCCGGCGGGCGCGACC
>NZ_JBTJEQ010000030.1:0-60664 GCF_054456675.1 Jatrophihabitans sp. YIM 134969 | reverse complement strand
GGCCGCGGCCGTGCGGCACACGGCGGAGCGGCCGGGGCTGCGGAACCAGTGGTCGGCCGCCGCGGCGACCACAGGCGTGCGGGCCGGGTCGATGGCGGCGAGCACCGCCGGGGTGTCGGCGTGCGAGCTGTGGTTCGCGACCACGACGCAGCCGCCGTGCGGCAGCGCACCGCTCGCGGCGAACCCGCCGGTGAGGTGCAGGACGGAGCGCCAGCCCAGGTGCCGGACGACGGCACCGGCGGTGGACGGCCGGGTGATCCGGGCCGGTGCGAGCAGGGCGGTCATGACGGGAAACCTCCGACGGAGACGACAGGAACGGCGACGGCGACGGCGTGCACGACGACGAGCGCGACCATCGCGCCGAGGGTCGAGTCGACGCGGTCGAGCAGGCCGCCGAAGCCCGGCAGCCAGCGGCCGGCGTCCTTGACACCGGCGATCCGCTTGACCTGGGACTCGCGCAGGTCGCCGATCACGCCCCACGCGGGCACGACCGGTGCGAGCCACCACAGTCCGAGACCGGCGAGCACCGCGGCGCCGACCAGCAGTGACGCGAGCGCGCCGGCGACCGTCTTGGTGGGCGACCACCGGGACAGGGGACGGGTGAGCAGGCGGGATGCGGGATCGGAGCGCCCGCGCAGCCGCCCCGCGGCGTGGCCACCGGCGAACCCGGCGACGTCGCCGAGGGACACGGCGACCACCGCGGCGAGGACCCAGTGCGGGTCGGCGGTCGCGAGCACGACGAGCGGTAGGCCGACCAGCCCGAGCGCGACCACCACGGCGGTGCCGGTGCGGCCCGCTCGCACGGCCGGCAGGAGCCAGACCGCGGCGGGGAGGGCCACGACCAGGGCGGCGGCCCAGAGGGCGGGGACCAGCAGGGCGTCCGGCACGGCGACGCGGCCGGCCACCGCACCGAGCACCGGCAGCACGGCCGCGGCGACGACCGCGACCCGCGAGCGCTGCCCGGTCAGCCGGCCCAACTCGATCCCGGCGATGACACCGATGCCGACGGCCAGCCCGGCGAACCCGAACGGCACGACCGCGGCGGTGAGAACCACGGGCGCGGCGATCAGCCACACCAGCAAGCGCTGCTGGAACTCCCGCTTGTGGGTGACGGCGACGACCACACCACCGATGCACAGTGCAACGAAGCACAGGGCAACGATCTTGACGTGGAAGGGGTCGAGGATCATCGGGCCAGCTCCACGGCGGCGGCGCGGGTCCGGAGGCCGGCCGTCACCACGCTGCCGGCGGCGATGACGACCGCGAGGGGCGCGAACCACCCGGTCAGCGCGGCCACGAAGCACAGGGCCGCGCGCTCGGTCTTGCCGATCGGCCCGCCGTTGTGGCGGCGTCCGCCGGCGGCCGCGGCGCAGATCGCGACGAACGACGGCGCGCACGAGGTGACCAGTAGTGCCGCGCCGAGCGGGCCACCGACGTGGACGGCGAGACCCACCAGCAGCGCCAGGTCGGCGAGGCGGTCCCCGGCTTCGTTGACCAGCCACCCGATCGGACGCGGTGCCCGCCGCCGGGCGAGCGAACCGTCGAGGTTCGCGGCCGCGAGGCGCAGGGCGGCGGCGACCAGCACCAGCAGGGCGGTGAGCGGTCCGGTGGGCAGCAGCGCGAGGGCGACTCCGCCGCCGACCGCGAACGCGACGCCGGCGGCGCTCACGGCGTCGGGGTGGACGTGGTGCCGGTCGAGTCGGCCCAGCACGCCGGCCAACCGACGGGCGTACCAGGGCTTGAGGCGGTAGAGCCCGAGCGGGACGCGGCGGTCCGGGCGGGCGGTCGGGAGGTCCGTGGTGGCCATGCATCCCAACCTCGCGGGCGGGCGTCGCCCCCACCTGAGCCCGTCGCCCCGGGTACCGCTGAGTAGTCGTACTCGGCGTGACCGGACTGTGACGCGACCCGGTGGAACCCCGGCGCGCGCACGACGTCCTCCTCCGGCTTGGTGCAGGCGGACTCGTCGCAAGCCTGGTGGTGAGTGCAACGGTGCCGAGACATCCTCGGCTGCGGCGCCGAGGAGAGTGCTGACGGGCTGGGACTACGCGGAACTGCGTATGGCGGACTCGCCCCGGTCGCCGAGATGCTCGACGACACAGGACGTGTCCACCCAGGGAGCTGATCGACGATGAACGACAACGACGCGGAGCTGCGGTCGCGCTCCAACCTGAAGCAGCTGGCTGGACCCGGCGTGCCGGGACTCGAGCAGGACCCGCCGCTCTACCACTTCGACGTGGACGCGAAGGATGCCGCCGCGCTTCACGCCGACCCGCACGGCTTCCTCGCCCGGCTCGGTCTCGGACCGGAGCAGGGGATTGCGCCGGCGCGCAACGTGCGGGTGACCTGGACGTCCCGCTTCTGGACCTCGGCGGGTTGGAAGGAGCGGGAGGAGTTGCCGGAAGCGATCCGGAACGACGGCGGCGTCTCGGGTTGTTGCTACGGCAGCGACGACGAGATCATCTGCCATCCTCACGGCTGACGCCTCTCATCGGACCGCTTGTACTCAGGTGCCGTGCAGGTCCACGCCCAACAAGCCCCAGCGGCGGGCGCGGTCGACCGCGACGAGCCGGTCGTGGCAGTCGAGCTTGGCGTAGCAATGCTCGAGGTGCTTGCGGACCGTGCGCTCCGAGATCCCGAGGACCCGCGCGACCGCCGAGGCGGTGAGTCCGCGCGCCACGCATCCCAGGACCTCCTGTTCGCGCCGCGTGAGGCTCACCCGGCCTTCGGTCGACCACGAGTCCTCGATGGGGGCGGCTGTGAGTGCGTCGCAGGCGATCTCCACCGCGGCGAGCAACGGCTGCAACGCCTGCGCCAGATCGCGTTCCTCGTCTCGGTAGTCGCTCGTGCGTCGGTTGAACGTCCAGCACCGGCCACTCTGCGTCGCGGCCCGCGCGGTGAGGATCGTCAGCTGGTGCTCGGCGCCGGACGGGTGCAGCAGCTCTGCGTAGGCACGAGTGCCCCGCAGTTGCCGACGGGTCGTGACGTCGCTGAGACGACGCGGTTCGGCTCGCTCCGAAGGGGGCGCATCGAGGTAGCTGCGCACCATCGGGTGGTCAGCGGCGACGGCGGCGAGCGCCCTCACGGTGTGGTCTCCGAAGTCCGGGGTCCCGCTCGGCGCGTAGGCCGCCGCCGTGTGGGTGCCGACGTCGACCGCGTTCCAGCTCACCTGATCCGAGGGAAGCAGTTGCCCGAGCACGATGGCCGTCCTGACCAGCAGTTCCTCCGGGCCTCGTGCGCCGTAGAGCTCCCACGCCAACCGTTGGGACCCGCCCGCAGGGGATGCAGAGGGGTGGCCGTGGATCATGAACGGCCCCTTCGAGAGGATGCGCTGACAACCTGATTGTCACTGGCCCGTTCGTTTTTGTCACTGGCCTTCATCGGAGCCGAACGTAGGTCCGCCGCCATTCACATGGCTGTGGTCGACCGAGGGTGGTGTGTCGGACGCCCGGGCGCGCTGACAACCGGTGCGGTGTGCAGCGGTTGTGCTCGCTCAGCCGAATGCGCTTCGAGTTTAGACCGGGGACCTACGTCCACCGGGCGGTCATGGCCGCCAGGACGGCATCCGCCGCTCTCGGGTGCGGGTAGTGGCAGTTGTGGGCGCCAGGCAGGACGACGTGCGGCGCCCCGGCGCGGTACGCGAGGTGGGCGGCCCACCGCGGCGGCGCGAAGCCGTCGTGTTCACCGGTGAGGAAGACCAGTGGTGGCCGCACCTCACCGACCAGCTCCTCCGGTCGGTCGGCGAGCGCGTCGCGGAGGAACCGCACCAGTGGCCGGCCCCCGCTGTGCAGGTACGACGGGAGGACACCGGGGAGTTCGCCGGGTCGTTCGCGTGGCACCGTGCGCGCCGCCGCCGCGGCGACCGCCCGGAGGCTGCGGACACCCGGGTCGAAGGTCGGGCCGGCCAGCACCACGCCGACGAACAGGTCAGGTGCTCGGGAAGCCGCGCGGAGCGCGGCTTGCGCGCCGGTGGAGTGACCGACCAGCACCACGGGCCGTGACGTGTGGGTCTCCACCCAGCGCACGGTGGCGTCGGCGACACCGTCGAGGGTCGGCGACGAGGAGCGGGCGCGGCCCCAGCGCCATCCCGGCAGATCGAGAACGTGGGCTGCTGTCCAGCTCGCGGTGACCCGCGCCCACGGCAGCAGGTACCGGGGGGCGCCGAGGCCGGGCACGAACACGACCGTCGGCGCCCCACCGGACGTCCCGGCCGACAGCGACCGGGTGGGGTACGTCAGTTGTCGTCGCCGCCGGTTGCGGCCTGTCCCTTGTCGACGGCCTTGTCGATCTGGTCGTCGTGGCCGCCCACCTTGTCCTTCGCCGCGTCGCCCGCCTTGTCCAGACCCTTGTCGATCTGATCGTCGTGCTGCTCGGCGGCGTTCTTGATGTCGTCCAGTCCCGGCATGGTCTGTTCCCCTCGTCGTGGGACGGCCGTGGATCGGCGGCCCCGCGGGAAGGCCTACCCACCGATGTCCGGTTCGTCCGGTCTCGCGCTGGGCAGGGTTGCGACATGGACGCCGGGCGAGCAGACGACGCGGTCCGCCGCGAGGGGCAGTGGGCGGTCGGAACGTCGAAGGGCGCGCCGTTCGCGGTGTCGCGCCGGTGTCGTCACCAATTCGCCGACCTCAGCCGCGGCGAGGTCGACGCCGACGGCTGCCTCGTGTGCCCGTGGCACGGCAGCCGGTACGACGTGCGCAGCGGCGAGATGACCGCGGGCCCACGGGGTTTCCTGGGCTACCACGGCCCGACGCCCGGCTACAGCGAGCTGGTCCTCGCGCTGGGTCGGCGCCTCCGGCTCCGGGTCAGGAAGCCGGCCAACCCAGCTCGATGAGGCCCACCCCGACCTCGTGCAGCAGGTCGCGGAACACCGGCAACGACAGCCCGACCACGGCGTGGTGGTCGCCCTCGATCCGGTCCACGAACCAGCCGCCCAGGCCGTCGATCGTGAAACCGCCCGCCACCTGCTGGGGTTCACCGGTCGCGACGTAGGCCGCCACCTCGTCCGGCGTCGGACGCCTGAACGTCACCGACGTCGACGCCACCCGCTCGGCCGTCCGCACCACGGCGTCGCCGGCGAGCACGAGCACGCAGTGACCGGTGTGCAGCACGGCCGTCCGCCCGGCGAGCTCGGACCACCGGGCGGTGACGGCCGCATCGGAGCCCGGCTTGCCCAGCGGGGCGCCGTCGAGCTCGAGCAGGGAGTCGCACCCGAGGACCACGGCGTCGCCCGTCGTCCGGCTCGCGACGTCGGCCGCTTTCGCAGCGGCGAGGACGTGGGTGAGCTCAGCCACCGACGGTGGGCCGGCCGCGGCTCCGACGGCGTCCTCGTCGACACCGCTGACCACGACGTCGAACGGCAGGCCGGCCGCGGCGAGGGTCGCGCGGCGGGCGGGGGAGGAGGAGGCCAGGACGAGTCGCACCCGGCGATTGTCCCGGCCCTCGGTAGGGTGACGCTCCGTGACCTCACAGCACCCGCTCGCCGATGTCGGCGTGATCGGCGGTTCCGGTTTCTACTCGCTGCTCGACGACGCCGAGACGGTGTCGATCGACACCCCGTACGGCCCGCCCAGCGGCGATCTGACGATCGGTGAGCTCGGCGGCAAGCGGGTCGCCTTCCTCCCGCGCCACGGCACCGACCACCGTTTCCCCCCGCACAACGTGCCGTACCGGGCGAACCTCTGGGCCCTGAAGAAGGCCGGCGTCAAGCAGGTCGTCACCGGCTCGGCCGTCGGCTCGCTCAAGGCCGAGTACGGCCCCGGCAGCCTCGTGGTCCCCGACCAGATCGTCGACCGCACCTGGGGTCGTCCGTGGACCTACGTCCCCGACGACAAGGGTGTCGCCCACGCGCCGTTCGCCGACCCCTACGACGCCGCCGGCCGCGCGGCCGCCAAGCGCGGTGCGGAGCGCGCCGGCATCGAGATCGTCGACGGCGGCACGCTCGTCGTCATCAACGGCCCGCGCTTCTCCTCGCGGGCGGAGTCGCTGGACTACCAGCGCGCCGGCTACACGATCGTCGGCATGACCGGCATGCCCGAGGCCGTCCTCGCGCGCGAACTCGCGCTGCCGTTCACCGCGCTCGCCCTGGTCACCGACCACGACGCCGGTGTCGGCGCCGGTGAGGGTGTCACGCACCACGAGGTGCTGGAGCAGTTCGCGGCGAACCTCCCCAAGCTGCGGGACCTGCTCGAGGCCACGATCCGGGAACTGCCCGACGACGTCAGTGGTTCCGAGGCCGCCACCGTCTACGACGCCGCTCCGCCGCCGTTCGACCTGCCGTAGTCCCCGTGGCGTCCCCGCTCGTCGTCGTCATCGGCGCCAACGGCCTGGTCGGCCACGCGGTCGCCCGCGCCGTGTCGTTGCAGGGTGCAACGGTGGTCGGTGTGGTGCGCCGCTCCGGTACGGCGCCCGAGGGCGTCCGCGAGGTCGTCGGCGAGTTCACCGACGCCGCGTTCACCGCACGCGTGCTCGACGGCGCGGACGCCGTGGTCACGACCGTCCACCCGATGGGCACCGACCGGTCGACCCAGGAACGCATCGGGGTCGAGGGCAACGCGACGGTGGCCCGTGAGGCCGCGCGAGCCGGCGTCGCGCGGCTCGTGCACGTCTCGACGGCCGCGGTGTACGACCGCTCGCCCGGTGTCGGTGACGTCGACGAGTCCTCGGCTCTGGTGGCTGACGACGCGAACGACTACGCCGTCACCAAGCGCGACACCGACGCGGCGATCGCGGCGGTCGACGGCCTCACCCGGGTGCTGGTGCGGCCACCGGCGATCCTCGGCCCGGGCGCCACCTCGGTGTGGAACACCCTGCGCCTGCGGGAGTTGCTCGACGATCCCGCCGAGCGCCGCGCCGCACCCGATCAGAGCTTCCCGTGGGTGCACGTCGACGACCTCGCCTGGCTGCTCGCCGACCTGGCTGTCGGCGACGGCGATCCCGAGGTCGGCGGGTGCACCGCGGTGAACGCCGTCAGCGGCACGGGAACGGTGCGCGAGTACCTCGAGGTGGCCACCCGCACGGTGGGCATCGAGCCGGTCTGGGAGGACCGCCCGGTCTGGACCGGCCGACTGCTCGGTGACCGGGCCCGGTCGTGGGGCTGGAGTCCGACGGTCGACCTCGACACCGCTCTCGCCGAGATCGCCGCCGGCTGGCGGGGCTGACCCGCAGGAACCCCGAACCTCAGGGCGTGACCGTGATCGGCTGACCGCCCGAGACCAACTGCCAGTCGTCGCTGGCGAACGTGGTCGGGTCGACCGTGCCCTGGTCGGTCACCCACTGGATCAGCAGTTGCGTGATGGGCTGCTGCTGGTTGATGACGACGGGCGCGGTGGTCACACCGGGGAAGCCCCCGCCGCCGGACTGGCGGTAGTTGTTGATCGCGACGACGAACTGGGCGGCAGGATCGACCGGCGTGCCGTCGTAGCGCAGGTCGAGGATGCGTGAGCCGACCGGCTGGCTGATGTCGATGTCGTACGTGAGCGGGGCGTCGAGGCCACCCATGATGTCGTAGTTGTAATCGGGGGTTCCGTTCGGCGCGGTGGGCGTGACCGCGTTGCACACCTGGGCCGAGGTGAACGGTCCGGTGCCGGTGACCTGCTGGAAGTACCGCGCCGAGAACTCGAGGTAGTCCTTCACCTGCGCGCCGGTGAACTGGATCGCCAGCAACGTGTTGTCGTAGATGTAGAGCCCGGCGACGTCCTTCACCGTGATCTGGCCCTGCGGGATCGCGGCCAGCTTGTTGAACGGCGCGGCGATCGACAGCACCGGCAGGTCCGCCGCCGGCGAACCCGTGGCCTGCAGGCCTTTCTCCACCGCGTCGGCCTGCACG
Organism: Jatrophihabitans sp. YIM 134969; assembly: GCF_054456675.1. Classification (NCBI taxonomy): domain Bacteria; kingdom Bacillati; phylum Actinomycetota; class Actinomycetes; order Jatrophihabitantales; family Jatrophihabitantaceae; genus Jatrophihabitans; species Jatrophihabitans sp. YIM 134969. The sequence goes on along the minus strand of NZ_JBTJEQ010000030.1, from coordinate 52,842 downwards.
TGGTTGATGAAGTCGATGGCCGGGGTGTCCTCGTAGCGCGCGGTCGCGGCGCTCATCGCCTGCGTCGCCGTGCCGATGACGCTGTTGACGTACCGACGGACCCGCTGGTGGGCGTCGGCGGTCACGCGCAGCACCGTCGGGTCGCCCGCGACGGTGTTGGCGTTGAGCAGCGTCGCCGCGGAGTCGACGACCTCCCACCGGTTCGCGCGGAAGCGCAGGTCGAGGTCCATGACCGTCAACCGCATGCCCCAGTAGTACGGCTCGGACAGTAGGACCTGCCTGCCGGTCGCGGTGTTCGTCACGAACCGCTGCGGGATCTCGCTGTGCGCGTGACCGACCAGGATCGCGTCGATTCCGGGCACCTCCTGCGCCAACAAGGTCGACGCGTTCTCCGGCCAGGGCAGGGCGTCGCCGTACGAGGAGGACGTGTCCATGCCCGAGTGGCACGACACGATCACGACGTCGGCCCCGGCGGCCTTCACCTGCGGGATGACCTCTTTCGCCTGCTCGACGATGCCGGTCATGCGGATGCGGCCCTCGAGGTTGGCCTTGTCCCAGATCTGGCAGCCGGGCGTCACGAACCCGACGATGCCGACCTTCACGGAGTTGCCGCGCGCGTTCCCGTGCCCGGTGTCGCCCTCGCGGCCGTGGAAGCGGATGGTCTTGACGACGAACGACGGGAACGCCGGCTGCCCCGTGTTCCAGTCGAGAGCGTTCGCCCCGAGCAGCGGGTGACGCAGTTGGGACGCGAACTTCCGCAGCAGCGGCACGCCGTAGTTGAACTCGTGGTTGCCGAGGCAGGCGGCGTCGTAGCCCACGGCGTTCATGGCCGCGGCCATCGGGTGCACCGGGCCGCGTGAGGCGGTGATCGGGTCGATCGCGGCGTAGTAGTAGGTCAGCGGTGTGCCCTGGATGGTGTCGCCGGCGTCGAGGGTGATGGTCGTGCCGGCGCCGCGCTCGGCTCGCATCGCCTTGACCAGCGTGGCGATCTTCGCGACGCCGACGTCGTTGTGCGCGGAGTCGTCGTACTCGCGGTCGTTGTAGTAGTCCCAGTTCTCGATGTGCCCGTGCAGGTCGCTGCTGCCGAGCACGGTGATCCGCCGGGTCGGCGACGCCGGGGGAGTGGCGTCCGCGCGGCTGCCGGCGACGGCGCCCAGGAAGGTCGAGCCCGCGGCGCCGACGACGGCGCTCGCGAGCAAGCGGCGGCGACTGAGGGGCTGGCGGATGAGGGCGGGGACGTCGGCTGCGCGCACGGGGTATCCGTTCGGAGAGGGTTCGCGGGAGATGCGGGGGTTTTGCACCGGTTCGGGAACTTACCGTGTCCGGTCGCCGGGCGGCAGGAGCAGCCCGAGGCGCATCCGGAGCCACGAGACCGCCCATTACGACCGTTCGTCGGCATAAAGCGCGGGTCTCGACCGCCGATATTGATCCTTGACCAGTTCAACTCAACCTCTTACGTTGCTCTCACCGGCCGTCCTCCGCGCCGGGTTCCCGTGTCGCCCCGAGCGGCACCCCAACGCTGTCCGGCGTCGGCCGGACGGGAAGAGGCACCCATGCAGCTGACAGGGAAGTCAGCGCCGCGGAGCGGGGGCCGGCGCCGCCGGACCCGCGTCCTCGGCGCGGCCACCGCAGCACTCGCGTGCGCGGTCATCGCCGCGCCCACCACCGCCGTCGCCGCGACGTCGCCCGGCCAGCTGGCCGGCGCACCGCTCACCCGCACGGTGAAGTACCTGCTCAAACACCTGACCGTCGACGAGAAGCTCCAACTCGTGCACGGCGGCACCGACCCCAACCCGCACGGCGAGGCCGGGATCATCCTCGGCGTCCCGCGTCTGGGGATCCCCGACTTCCGCGAGGCGGACGCCCAGGGCATCAACGTCTACGCCGACGCCACGGCGTACCCCGGCCGCATCGGCCTCGCCGCGAGCTTCGACCGGACGGGCCTCGGCGAGTTCGGTCAGGCCGTCGGCACCGAGGGCCGCGCGCTCGACGTCGACCTCGTCTACGGCCCCCAGGTCGACCTCGCCCGGTTCCCCACGTGGGGCCGGAACATGACGACCTACGGCGAGGACCCCTACCTCGCCGGGCAGCTCACCGGCTCCGAGATCAACGCGATCCAGAGCACCGGTCTGCTCTCGCAGGTGAAGCACTTCTCGTTCTACGACGGCCAGAACCAGAACCTGCCCTCCATCGTCACCGACGAGTCGGCCCACGAGCTCTACCTCGCCGCGCCCGAGGCCGCGGTCAAGGACGCGGGCGTCAGCTCCGTCATGTGCTCGTACGCCACGTTCCAGATCACGCCGGTCGAGAACCAGCCCGACTACGCCTGCTCCAACGCCGGCGCGCTGAACGGGATCCTCAAGGGGCAGTGGGGTTTCACCGGCTGGGTGACCTCGGACTACGGCGGCTCCAAGAACGTGTCCGACCTGCTCGCGGGCATGGACCAGGAGTTCGCGACCGGCAACCTGCTGCCGGCGAACCTCAAGCCGCTGGTGGACCCGACGTCGGCGTCGTACTCCGCGACCTACGCGGCGGCTCTCGACCTCGCCGTCGGCCGCATCCTGTACCAGTACCAGCGTTTCGGTCTGCTCGACGACAGCTCGTACCCGACGGCGGCGAAGACCGGTGTCAAGCCGATCAAGCCCGCTCCGGCCGCGGTCGACAAGCAGAGCGGCATCAACCTCGCGCGGACCCTCGCCGAGCAGACGGGCGTGTTGCTGAAGAACGACCGGGGCACCCTCCCGCTCACCACGGCCGAGACGCAGAAGATCGCCGTGGTCGGACCGACGGCGGACCTCATGCCCGCGGCGCCCGGTGGCGAGCGCTCCCGCGGCTTCGGTGACCGCAACATCATCAGCCCGCTGAAGGCCATGCAGCAGCAGTCGGGCGGCGCCGTGGTCAACTACGCGCCGGGCATCGACCGCATCGGCACGCAGGTGCCGTCGACCGCGCTGCTCACGAGCAACGCGGCGGGTGCGACGACCGGGCTGACCCGGACCGAGACCGACGCGGACGGCAACGTCGTCAGCACCGGGGTGGACACCACGTTCGACGGCCGCCAGACCGGTCTGGTCCGCGGCCACGTCTACACCTGGACCGGCTACGTCAACGTCCCGACCACCGACACCTACAGCCTGTGGCTGCAGCGCTCGGTGGGCACGTTCAGCGGGGACGCGTCGCAGTACAACCACGGCGTCAACCCGGGGCTCCAGCAGGGCGGACGCACCGGGGCCGCCCCGACGGCCGCGCTGAGCATCGACGGTGTCGCCCAGACCCTCACCGCGCCGTCGACGATCCTGCCCAACACCTACCCGGGTGGGCAGACGGTCAACGGTCAGTACCTCGGCCTGGACAACTCCGGGGCCGACGTGCCGCTCACCGCGGGCCTGCACCCGATCACCCTCACCTACCGGCCGGCGGTCAACACCGCGCCGACCCCGGTGTTCCGCTTCGGGTGGGCGCCGCAGAACCAGAACGTCGCGAACGCGGTGGCGGCGGCGCAGGGCTCGAACGTCGCGGTGGTGTTCGTCGACGACGCCAACACCACGACCACGGCCGGTGACGTCGGCACGCTCGGCCCCAACGAGGACGCGCTGATCCAGGCGGTCTCGGCGGCCAACCCCAACACCGTGGTGGTGCTCAACAGCAACGGTGCGGTCAAGATGCCGTGGCTGAACTCGGTGCGGTCGGTCCTCGAGATGTGGTACCCCGGCCAGGAAGGTGGCACGGCGACGGCGAACCTGTTGTTCGGCCGGGCGAATCCGTCGGGCAAGCTGCCGATCACCTTCCCGGGGACGATCAACGCCACGCCGTTCGGCGGTCACCCGGAGCGTTCGGTCGGGACCGGCAGCCAGATCGTGTGGAGCGAGAACCTCGACATCGGCTACCGCTGGAACGTCGACAACGGTGTCGCCCCGCAGTTCCCGTTCGGTTTCGGGCTGTCGTACTCCTCGTTCAGCTACTCGGGGATGACGGCGAAGCCCGCGGCCGACGGCGGGGTGGACGTCAAGGTCAAGGTGACCAACACCGGCAAGCGGGCGGGCTCGGACGTCCCGCAGGTCTACGTGGGCAAGGCGGCGGGGATGCCGTCCGACGTCACGCAGACCGCCACCAAGCTGGTGCAGTTCCAGCGCGTCACGCTCGCGGCGAAGACGAGCACGACGGTGACGATGCACGTCGCGCCGCGCCAGCTGTCGTCCTGGTCGACCAGTCAGCAGGCCTGGGTGCTCGGCACGGGCAGCCGGGTGTTCCACGTGCAGAGTTCGTCGACGCCGGGCGGTCTCACCGCGCGGGTGCAGGTCAAGGCGCCCGCGCCGGCCCGCTGAGTCAGCCCACCACCACCGACGCCTCCTCCGCCCGCTCGGGCGGGGGAGGCGTCGTCGGTTCACGCAGGACGTCGGCGATGCGGTCGGCCGCGAGCGCCTCGCCCACGACGGCGGCCCCGACCAGACGGGGCCGGTCGAACCGACCCGGCACGATGCGCACCCCGGCGGCGACGATCGGCGAGCAGCGCTGACCGAGCATCTCGGTGATGCCCGCCGCCACCGGCACGCCCGCGCCGCCGAGGCGGCCGTCCACCACGACGACGTCGGGGTCCAGGAAGCTCACGATCGTCGCGAGCGGACCACCCACGAGCCGGCCGAGGTCGGTGAGGAACCGGGTCGCCACCGGGTCGCCGTGCGTCACGAGGTCTTCCATGTCGTCGAAGCTCACGTCGTGGCCGTAGCGGACCGTCAGCGCCTCGACCAGGCTGGGGGAGACGGTCTGCGTCGCGATGCACCCGCGGTTGCCGCACCAGCACAGCGGGCCGTCCGGCACCGCGGTGACGTGCGCGAGCTCGCCGCTCATGCCGTGCGCGCCGACGCTCGCCCGGCCGTCGACGACCACCGACGCCCCGAACCCGTCGCGGACCGCGAGCACGATCGCGGTCCGCCCCTCGCGGGCGGCGCCGCGGTGCACCTCGGCGAGCCCGGCGAGGTCGGCGTCGTTGACCACGCGCACGGGACGGCCGAGGACGCCCGCCAGGGCGTCGGTGGGGTCGGACCGCAGCCAGTCGGGCACAGCGGCGCGGGACCCCTTGGGTCGGATCGGGGCGACCGTCGGGTGCAGGGAGACGCCCCGGCCGGGCACGAACGGGTACGGCACCGCGACGACCACCGCGTCGCCGCCGTCGGACCCGGCACCGAGGTCGCCCACGGCCGCCGCCACCGAGTCCACCCACGTGTCGAACTCGCTGCGCCACGAGGCGACGCTCACCGCCGTGGCATCGTCGGCCAGATCGGTCGGCACCACCAGGGTCGAGCCGTCGGGCAGCAGGTCGACCAGCACCGACCGGCGGGTCCCGGTCGCCAGGCGGAAACGCTGCGCGGGGCGGCCGGAACCCTGCGGTTCCACCCCGCGCGTGATCACGAGCTCGCCGCCGTCGAGCATCCGGGCCACGGCGTTCTGCAGGGCCGCGCGCGACAGACCGGTGCGGTCGACGAGGTCCGAACGGCTCAGCGCGGCGCCGTCGCTGAAGGCGCGGCGCACGGCGTCGTCGACGACGCGGGCGGCCGAGCGTGGGAGCCGGGTGGTCGACACGCCCGGAATCGTGCCACGGACGGGGCGTCCAGGTCGGATGCGACCGGCGTCCGGCGGAGGTCAGCGGATTCTGTGTACTCCTGCCGCCTGGGGCCGCAGGAGTACACAGGATCCGGTCGTTCCTAGCGACCGGCGGCGCGCCACCCGCCGGGGCCGGGCCGCCAGGACGACCGGGTGAACGCCGCCGGGTCGGCCCACCGGCCGCGCTTCGGCGCGGGGGCGGGGGCGTCGTCCCCGCCGCCGGACGCCGCCACGACCGCGAGCAACGCGGCCAGTTGTTCGGCGTCGGGTTCGCCGCGCACGACCCGCAGCGCCGGACGCGTCGTCTCCTCGTTCGCAGTCCCGTCGACTCCGGCCTCGTCGCTCACAGCGGGATGTTCCCGTGCTTCTTCGGCAGCGGGGTCTCGCGCTTGTTCCGCAGCATCCGCAGCGCGCGGATCACGTAGGCGCGGGTCTGCGACGGTGCGATGACGGCGTCGACGTAACCGCGTTCGGCGGCGACGTACGGGTTCACCAGCGTCTGCTCGTAGTCCTCGACCAGTTCCGCGCGGCGGGCGTCGACCTGCTCGCCGTCGCCGGTAAGCTCGCGGCGGTAGAGGATGTTGACCGCGCCCTGTGCGCCCATCACGGCGATCTGTCCGGTCGGCCACGCCACGTTGACGTCGGCGCCGAGGTGCTTGGAGCCCATGACGTCGTACGCTCCGCCGTACGCCTTGCGGGTGATGACGGTGATGAGCGGGACGGTCGCCTCGGCGTAGGCGTAGATGAGCTTGGCGCCGCGGCGGATGATGCCCTGCCACTCCTGGTCGGTGCCGGGCAGGAAGCCCGGGACGTCGACGAGGGTCAGCACCGGGATGTTGAAGGCGTCGCAGGTGCGGACGAACCGCGCGGCCTTCTCCGAGGCGTCGATGTCGAGGGTGCCCGCGAAGTGCGACGGCTGGTTGCCCACCACACCGACCGAGCGGCCCTCGATCCGGCCGAAGCCGACCACGATGTTGGGGGCGAACAGTTCGTGGACCTGCACGAAGTCGGCGTCGTCGACGAGGTGTTCGATGATCGACACCATGTCGTAGGGCTGGTTCGGCGAGTCCGGGATGACGGTGTCGAGGAAGGCGTCGTCCTCGGTCGGGGTGTCGACCACGTCGGTCTCGAACACCGGGCCGTCGTCGAGGTTGTTGCTCGGCAGGAACGAGAGCAGCGTGCGGACGTACTCCAGCGCGTCGTCCTCGTCGCTGGCGAGGTAGTGCGCGTTGCCGCTGGTGGTGTTGTGGGTGCGGGCGCCGCCGAGGTCCTCCATCGAGACGTCCTCGCCGGTGACGGTCTTGATGACGTCGGGCCCGGTGATGAACATCTGCGAGGTCTGGTCGACCATGACCACGAAGTCGGTGAGGGCGGGGGAGTAGACGTGGCCGCCGGCGGCCGCGCCCATGATCAGCGAGATCTGCGGGATGACTCCGGACGCCTTGACGTTGCGGTGGAAGATGTCGCCGTAGAGGCCGAGCGAGACCACGCCCTCCTGGATGCGGGCGCCGCCGCCCTCGTTGATGCCGACGACGGGGCAGCCGGTCTTGATGGCGAGGTCGATGACCTTGACGATCTTCTCGCCGTACACCTCGCCGAGACTGCCGCCGAACACCGAGACGTCCTGGCTGAAGATGCAGACCGGTCGGCCGTCGACCGTGCCGTAGCCGGTGACCACGCCGTCGCCGTAGGGCCGGTTGTCGGCCATGCCGAACACCGTCGAGCGGTGGCGGGCGAGTTCGTCGAGTTCGATGAACGAGCCGTCGTCGAGCAGGGCCTCGATGCGCTCGCGGGCCGTCTTCTTGCCCTTCGCGTGCTGCCGCTCCCGCGCGCGTTCCGAGCCCGCGTGCACCGCCTCCTCCAGACGGTGCTCGAGATCGGCGAGGCGTCCGGCGGTGGTGTGGGTGTCGACCGGTTCGGGGAGCTCTGGGGCTGCGGCGGCGGTGCTCACCCGTCGGACCCTAGTGGCGCCGGGCCGCCGCGACGTGTGGAGTCGGTGACACCCCCGGTGTCGGTGGAGTCGCCGGGTGATCATCGCCGAGGAGGTCCCCGACACGGGGATTCTTCCGTCGGAGAGATCGACTCGCCACGACTTTCCTCAAGATTTCGAGGGGTGCGAAACGGACGCACCGGTCACATCTACCTCTCGGCCGGGCCCGGATTCGCAGCAGAACCGGACAAAGGCCGACGATCCCTTCCTGGACAACCGTCCCGAACAGGTCAGCTCGGTTTGCGGGGGTCTTGAGGCGTGCTTATCGTCGCATCGTCAAGTCAACGTGAAGTCCGGCGCGAGTCGGACGAGATCTCTCCAACCCCCCTACGGAGAAGTCAGTGACGCACGCGGTGCTCGCCCCCGTTCCCCCGGCGGCCGGCGATCTCCTCTCCGTGCACCACCAGGGTGGTGAGCGGGGCGTCGATGCCCTGCTCACCACCCTGGTGGACCACCACGGTTCCGACCTGCACCTCTCCGAGGGATCGGCCCCGCGCATCCGCGTGCACGGCGACCTCGCCCCGATCCCCGGCCTGCCGCCCCTCACGGCGGACGACCTCGTCCGGCTGCTGCGCCCGCTCACCACCGATGAGCAGTGGGCGACCTTCGAGGCCGACCACGAACTCGACCTGGCGTACGAACTCACCGGCGTCTCCCGCTTCCGGGTCAACCTGTTCCAGCAGCGCGGCGCGTACGGCGCGGTCATGCGCGCGATCCCGCACGGCATCAAGCCGCTCGAGGAACTCGGCGTGCCCGACGCCGTCGCGGACTTCGCCCACCTCCCACGGGGGCTGGTGCTGGTCACCGGCCCGACCGGCTCCGGCAAGACCACCACGCTCGCGGCCATCCTCGACCTGGCGAACCGCACCCGGAAGGGGCACATCGTCACGGTCGAGGACCCGATCGAGTTCGTCCACGAACACAACCGGTGCCTGGTCAACCAGCGCGAGGTCGGCGAGGACACCGCGGGTTTCGCCGTTGCGCTCAAGCACGCGCTGCGCCAGGACCCCGACATCATCCTGGTCGGCGAGTTGCGCGACCTGGAGACGGTGTCGACCGCGTTGACCGCGGCCGAGACCGGCCACCTCGTGCTCGCGACGCTGCACACGCAGAGCGCCGCGCAGACCGTCGACCGCGTCATCGACATCTTCCCGCCCCACCAGCAGCAGGAGGTCCGGGCCCAGCTCTCGACCGCGCTGCAGGGCGTCGTGACCCAGGCGCTCGTCCCGCGCAAGGACGGCAAGGGCCGCGCGGTGGTCGTGGAGATCATGAAGGCCACGACGGCGATCCGGAACCTCATCCGCGAGGGCAAGAACCACCAGATCCCGTCGTTCATGCAGAGCTCCGGTGACACCGGCATGCAGACCTTCGACCAGCACCTGGTGCAACTCGTGCGCGAGGGCGCGATCTCGGAGACCCGTGCGCTTGAGGTCGCCCACTCCAAGGACGAGATGCAGCGTCTGCTGCGCGGCGGCGCACGGTGACGGCCGTCCTGCGGCAGTTCGAGTACGAGGCCGTCGACCTCACCGGCAAGCGCAGCAAGGGCAAGGTCGAGGCCACCGACACCGGGTCGGCCGCAGCCGCGCTCATCGCGCAGGGCGCGACCCCGCTCACGGTGACCGAGACTGGCACCGGGCTGCAGAAGGACATCACCATCCCGGGCCTCGGTGGCCGGCTCAAGGTCGCCGACCTCGCGGTGTGTGTGCGGCAGTGGGCGACGATGACGGCCTCGGGTCTGCCGCTCATCAAGGCCCTCACCACGCTCGAGGAGCAGACCAGCTCACCGAAGATCGTCGCGGCGCTCAAGGCCGTCCGGGTCGAGGTCGAGCAGGGGCGGTCGCTGTCCGACGCCATGGCCGAACACGACAAGGTCTTCCCGCGCATCATGATCTCGCTGGTGCGAGCCGGTGAGACCGGCGGTTTCCTGGACGAGGCCCTCGACCGCATCGCGGTCAACCTCGAGAAGGACGCGAACCTGCGCTCCAAGATCAAGTCCGCGTTGACCTATCCCGGCATCGTCCTGGCGTTCAGCGGTCTGATGATCACCGCCGTGCTGGTGTTCATCGTGCCGATCTTCCAGGGCATGTTCGAGTCGCTCGGTGGGAAACTGCCGCTCCCGACGCAGATCCTGGTCACGGCGTCGCACCAGATCGTGTGGATCGCCATCGGTGTGGTCGGCGCCGGCATCGGGTCGGTGACGTTCTACAAGCGCCAGATGCGCTCGAGCTACGCGTTCCGCCTCAAGGCCGACACCGTCAAGCTGAAGCTCCCGGTGTTCGGGAACCTGTTCACGAAGATCGCCATCAGCCGGTTCTCGCGGAACCTCTCGACCCTGCTGTCGTCGGGCGTCCCGATCATGCAGGCGCTGGAGATCGTCGGCGACACCACGGGCAACGCCGTCATCACCGAGGCCATGAAGGACGTGCAGAACTCGGTCCGCAGCGGTGGCACCATCAGCGCACCGTTGCATGATCATCCGGTCTTCCCGACCATGTTGGTGCAGATGATGCAGGTCGGCGAGGAGACCGGTCAGATCAGCGCGATGCTCGAGAAGGTCGCGGACTTCTACGACTCCGAGGTCGAGGCCACGGCCGACGCCCTCACGGCCTCGCTCGAGCCGGTCATGGTGGTCGTCATGGGCGCGGTCGTCGGCTCGATGGTCGTCTGCCTGTACCTGCCGATGTTCACGATCTACCAGAACATCCAGAACTGACGCGAATTCTGCGTCTTCGTGCGGCCAGAGGCCGCAGAAGTACACAGAATCCGGCTGTTTCCGCTCCCTCTGACGTCCTCTGTTGCGCTGTGCAACTGTGTTTCCAACGCGGAATCACCCGACCGGCACGAGACTTTCTCGATCCTGCGCCTGTTTGAGGTTACGACTTGGTTTCGTTGAGGAGTTGAGGTTTAACCGGCACCTCACGGGGTATGTCTGTGGTGCAAGCAGCTGTCGGGTTGCTGCACCACAACCCCCCACACCGTCCGCGGCCGGCCTCCCGGCCCGGAACCGGTCGCCCCCCGGCGGCCGGCCGGCACCCGCCGGAGCTCCCCCACCCAGAGTCCCAGGAGGCTCAGCATGTCCGTGTCCCCCAAGTCCCTCAAGACCCGCCTCGACGAGGTCCACGCCAAGCGCGCCCGCGGTGAGGGTGGCTTCACCCTCATCGAGCTGCTCGTGGTCGTCGTGATCATCGGCATCCTCGTCGCCATCGCGATCCCGCTGTACCTCAACTACCGCAAGGGCGCCCAGAACAAGGCGACCGAGTCGGACGTCCGCGGCGCGGTCTCGGCGTTCGAGCAGTGCTTCACCGACAACGGCAACAAGTACCCGGAGGCCGCTGCTGTCACGGGTGGCACTGACTCGGACACGCCGCTCAGCCTCGACTGTGGCGACAGCACCCAGACCGCCCCGCTGAGCAAGGACACCAAGACCCTCACCTACAGCCTGGCGACGGACAAGCAGTCCTACACCCTGGTCGGCTCCTCCAGCGGCGGCAAGACGTACACGTACACCAGCTCGGATGGCACCCTCGACGAGGGCTGATCCACACCGTTTGACCCGACCGGTGCGGGGCGCTGAGACCACAGCGCCCCGCACCGTCGGTCGTTCGGCGGCGTGACCGTTGCACCCAGCACCACTCTGCACCACAGCCCGGTTCCCCCGGCCGGGCGCCACCACTCTCATCCCCCGGAGAGACCCCCCGTGCCTGCGTCCACCCCTGCCGCGCACCGAGACCGGAAGGTCGACGGTGACAGCGGATTCACGCTCACCGAGACCCTGGTCTCGATCACGCTGCTGGTGTTGACCGGCGGCGCGGCGACCACCGGCGTGGTCGGGGGCCTGCGGGCCCAGTCCGACAACGAGATGCGCACGACGGCCAGCAACCTGGTCCGCGCCGACGTCGACGACGCCCGCTCCGTGCTCTACCCCGACTACCCGCCTCCGGTGGCGCGCCACCCCGAGAAGGTCGGCGCCAAGACCTTCTGGCTCACCCGCACCGTGACCGCCCGTGGGGTGGTCGGCACCGCCACCTGCCCCGACGTCATCACCGCCACCGGCGTGCTCGCCCTCACGGTCACGAGCACGGTCACGTGGGCCGATCGTGACGACACCCGGTCCATCACGATGACCACGGTGGTCTCGTGCTGAGCCGCCGGCGGCCGAGCGGCGACGACGGCACCACGCTCGCCGAACTCGTGGTGTGCATGTGCCTCACCACGATCGTCGGCGCGACCGCGCTGGGCTTCTTCGTCTGGACCGGCGACGCCACCCGCGCCACCACCACCAACAGCTTCACCCAGCAGGACGCCCGCGGCGCCATGACCACGGCGACCGGCATCCTGCGTCTGACCGTCCCGGGCAGCGTCGTCCCCGGCACGGTGGACGCCGTCACGAAGGTCAGTCCCACCGTGACCTTCTCGGCGTCGGACGCCGTGGTCACCGGCTGCCCCCGTCGACCGGCCGCGAGCATCTCGCTCACGGTGGCATCCGGTCAGTTGCGGATGACCCGCACCGGGCCGCAGAACGCGCCGACGGCGAGCGCGCCGTGCGCGTACCGCACGAACGTCGCGACCACCGCCGTCCTCGCGTCGGACGTCCAGGCCGGCAGCGGCTTCAGCTTCACCTACCGCAAGGTCGACGGCGTGGTGTCGACCGGCAACGCCCAGATCGGCGCCGTGGACGTCACGCTCGTCGTGGCCGACCGTGGCGGCCGGACGCAGACCTACACGTCGACCGCGGTCGTCTCCGGCGGTGCGGCGTGAGGGTCCCGCGCCGCGACGATGACGGCTTCGCCATGGTGTTCGTCCTCATGGTCATCTCGATGGTGACCGTCGCGGTGGCCGGTGTGCTGACCGTGACCACGCCCGACATCTCCCGCACCAGGCAGGACCAGGACGGCACCGGCGCCGGCGCCGCCGCTCGCGCCGCCGTGGACGACTTCATCGCCTACGTCAGCGGGATCGACACCTGCCGCTCGACCACGCGGGTGTGTGCCCAGGCCAAGGGGGCGGCGAGCGGCACGAAGGTGCTCGACCCGACCAGCGGCGCCACCATCTCGTGGACGACCGACAGTGCGCTCACGCCCGAGGGCTACGTGCGCGTGCACGCGACCGGCCGCTACGGCCGCGCCACCCGCACCCTCGACGCCGACATCGCGCTCGCGCCGAGCATCCTGTCCTACGGCTACTACAGCGACTACGAGTCGCAGTCCTCCGACGCCCTGAACAGCATCTACCGGGCACACAAGGTGCGGCTGGACACCAGCGGCACCTGGCAGTACGCGAGTGCCTCGGCCGCGTCGACCGTCACCTGGGCCACGCCCGCGAACACCGCGACGTGCGACCGGCACTGGTGGCAGGACCCGTCGACCTCACCGGTCACCCCGGGACGTCCGGCGTCGAACGCCTTCACCGTCGGCTACTCGGTGGACACCACCGGACGCTCGTCGAGTTTCAGCGGCGGCTGCGACATCATCTTCGCGACCGGCATGACCCTCAACGGCCCCGTGTACACCCGCGACGCCGTGTTCGTCGACGGCACGGGCGGGTCCGGTCCGTTGTTCCAGGCGCCGGTCATCACCGGCTGGGGCTACGCTGGCCGCACCACCCCCGCCTACCCGAAGATCAACAACGTGTCCGTCCCCTGGCGCAACCAGAACAACGGCACCCTCTCCGCGAGCCCCTACAAGCCGAAGAAGGCCGACTTCGACCTCCAGCTGCCCCAGGGCATCGGGACCGAAGGGCTCTCGGCCAACGCCTGCGTCTACACCGGACCGACCCGGGTCAAGCTCAACGGCAACGGCACGGCGACGATCACCAGCCCCCGCACCACGACCAAGGCCGCCGGCGCCGACCCGGCCTGCTACCCCAGCGTGGTCGGGACCGGCATCACCGCGTGGCCCATCGCCTACGGCACCGTCGGCGGCGGCACGATCCTCGTGCGCAACATCGGCACCGAGCCCACGGCGGGGTGGCCGACCACCGGCCAGAAGTCGAGCACCACCCCCTCGGCTTCGACGTCGACGTTCTGGAACACCGCCACCGCCGGCACCGCGAGCAACGGCACGTCGGCGGCGACCGACACCTGCTCCGCGAGCCCGTACTACTCGGCGGCGGTCAACGCCGCCTGCGCCTGGAGTGAGGTGCCGGCGGCGACCTCGACCACCGGGGGCTGGACGACCTACACCAGCGGTGGGGCGTGCGGGAGTGTGCAGCCCGCCGACCAGAAGTTGTTCGAGTGCGAGTACTCCGCGAAGGTCGGCGGGACCCAGACCTACAGCACCTTCCGCACCGCGACCCGGAACGCCCTGGCCGGCAGCACCTGCGCGACCGCGACGTCGACGACCGCGAGCCGGCAGCAGTGCCTCGTCGACCTGCTGAAGGCGCAGCTGCCCTCCGACACCACCGCCCGCCGCTACGTGGTCACCCCGTCGACCGGCACGGCTGTCGCCGGGACGACCCGGGCGATGACCGTCACGCCCGCGTACCCGATGGCGGGCGACCCCCTGTTCGCGAACGGCCCGGCGGGCCCCGGCACCGAGTCCGGGACCCTGACGCCGGTGACCCTGACCGTCACTCGGCAGGCCTCGACCAACGGTGGCGGCACCTGGAGCGCGGCGGTCCCGCAGTTCACCGTCACCGTGACCTCGACGACCTGGGCGGTCGCCACGCCCGCCTCGGCCACCAGCTACTTCCCGTCGGTCAGCGACGTCACGCAGTACGCGGGCTCCACCGGCTCGAGCGTCGCGGGCGACCTGTACGTCGAGGGCACCAACAAGGGCAAGCTCAGCCTGCTCGCCGACAACGACGTCGTGGTCACGAACAACCTCGTCAACACGAGCGACACCATCACCAACGACGCGGTCAACATCGTCGCGGGCCAGTACGTGCGCAACTTCCACCCGGTGTCGTGCGTCAGCACGAACAGCACCTCGCTCGCCGCGACCGACGCCGGCTTCTGCCCGAACGACGTCACGGGCCTCGGCACCCCCGGCGGTGGCAGCAACGGCAACTTCGGCAGCAACCACCCGGCGTCGCAGTACACGAACCTCCAGGCGACCGGCAGTCGGACGATCCAGGCCGCCGTGTTCGCGCTGAACGGGTCCCTGACCTCCGACAACTACAACCGGGGCGCGTGGATGGGCAACCTGCTCATCAAGGGCGGGGTGTACCAGGGACACCGCGGCGTCAACGGCACCCAACTCGCCAACAACGACGGAACGGTCGCCCGCAGCGGCTACCTGCTCAGCTACAACTACGTCGACCTGCGTCAGTCCAACCTGCCCTACGAACCGACGACCAGGGTGAAGTCCGGCCGGGTGTGGTCGGTCGTGTCGGTCTCCGGGAACGGTGCATCGTGAACCAGTTGCCCCTGACGCCCTTCCTCGTCCTCGCCGGCCTCCTCGGGCTGCTGGTCGGGTCGTTCCTCAACGTCGTCATCCACCGGGTGCCGCGTTCGCTGTCCGTGGTCCGTCCCCCGAGCGCGTGCCCGACCTGCGCGATGGAACTCAAGCCGTGGCACAACGTGCCGGTCGCGAGCTGGCTGGTGCTGCGGGGCCGGTGCGCCGGGTGCGCGGCGCCGATCAGCATCCGCTACCCGCTGGTGGAACTGCTGACGGCCGTCCTGTTCGTCGCGGTGACCGCCCGCTTCGGGGTCACCGCCGCCTTGCCCGCCTACCTGTACCTCGCCGCGGTCGCCGTGGCGTTGGCGATGATCGACCTCGACGTCAAGCGGCTGCCCGACCGCATCGTGCTGCCGTCCTACCTCGTGGCCGGCGGGCTCCTGCTGATCGCTGCTGTGTGCACCGGTTCCTGGGCTGACGGCTCGCGCGCCCTGATCGGGATGGCCGTCATGTTCGGCCTCTACTACGCCATCGCCTGGCTCCGGCCGGGCGGCATGGGCTTCGGAGACGTCAAGACCGCGGGCCTGCTCGGGCTCTACCTGGGATGGGTCTCGTGGGCCGCGCTCGCCGTCGGATTCCTCGCGGGCTTCGTCCTCGGCAGCCTGTTCGGGGTCGCTGCCATGGCGCGCGGTCGGGCCGACCGTACGACCGCCATCCCCTACGGCCCCCACCTGTTGGCCGGGGCGTTGCTCGCCCTGTTCGTCGCCGCACCGCTGGGTCAGTGGTACGGCTCGTTGATCGGAGTGGCATGACCCGCATCGAGATGCCCCGGCTCGGACGGCGGGTGCCCACGGCGACCGGCCTCGACCTCGGTTCGACCGCCGTGCGCGCGTTCGAGATCTCCCACCGGCCGTCGGGGCCGGTCGTCGAGAACTACGGATCGGTCGCGGTGTCTCCCGGCGCGGTACGCGGAGGAGTGGTGGAGGACGGCAAGGCGGTGACCTCCGCCGTGCGGGAACTGTGGTCGCACCGCCGGTTCCGCTCGCGGAAGGTCATGCTCGGTCTCAGCCACCAGCAGGTGCTGGTGCGCGACCTCACCGTGCCGAAGCTCGACGCGAGAGACCTCCGACGCGCGCTGCCCTACCTCGTCCGCGAGACGTTGCCGTTCCCCGTCGACCAGGCCCTGCTCGACTTCCACGCGCTCGGTCCCGCCGCCGACGGCTCCGGCGGGATCGACGGCTTGGTGGTGGCGGCCCCGAAGGACGCGGTCGTGCAGGCCGTCGAGGCGGTCCAGCGCGCCGGTCTGTTCGTCGAGGGCGTCGACCTGGCCTCGTTCGCCGCGATGCGCGCGACCGCCACCGGCAACGGGTCGGCCGAGATCGTCGTCGACATCGGTGCCTACTGCACCAATCTCGTCATCCACGTCGACGGCGTCCCGCAGGTCGTCCGGTGCGTGCCACGCGGGGGCGCCGAGGTCACCGCGCTGCTCGCGCTGCGGCACGACCTGTCGATCGACGACGCCGAGACGCTGAAGTGCCAGGTGGGTCTGGTCGGACGGCCGGGCGTCGTCGACGACGTCGACTTCGTGGGGACCGTCGGTGAGGCGTTGCGGCCGCTTTTCCGGGAGATCCGCAGTTCGGTGTCCTGGTTCGCCAACCACCGCGAGCAGATCCCGGTCTCACAGATCACCCTCTGCGGCGGCGGTTCGTTGCTGCCGGGACTCGTCGACTCCGTCCAACGACGGCTGGAGCTCCCCACCCGGATCGCGGATCCGTTGGCCCAGATGCGCACCGGCCGTGGCGACGGCGGTCGGCACGCCGCCCTCGATCGGCTCGGTTCCACCGCCGCCGTCTCCATCGGTCTGACCCTCGGAGTGTCCTGATGACCGCCATCGTCCCCGGGCGCCGACCAGCCGTCCCCGTGCCCGACGCAGCCGATCCGGGCGGCCGGGTCGTCGCCGTGCGGGTCAACCTGCTGCCGGGCGAGATCCTCGACGCCCGCCGCGGCCACCGGGTGCGCCGGGCCGGGGTCGCGGTCCTCGCCCTGCTCGCCGTCGTCCTGGGCGCGCTGGTCTTCGTGGTGCGCGCCGACGTCGCGTCGACCCGCTCCGACCTCGCCGCCGCCGACTCGCTCACCGCCCACCTGCGCGCCCAGCAGGGGCGGTACGCGGACGTCGTCGCGCTGCAGGACCAGGTGACCGAGGCCGTCGGCCGCCTGAACCGGCTCACCGCCGGTGACCTGGACTGGGCGCCGCTGCTCACCGCCGTGGTCGCGGCGGCCCCGCGCGGTGTCGTCGTCGCGCAACTGCAGGCGACGACCGCAGACCCCGCTGCCGCCGGGAGCGCGGGTGGCGCTCCCGGTGGCGGCGGTACGACCGCGGGCCCCACGCCCGTCCCCGTCGGTGTCCTCACCCTCAGCGGTGCCGCACCCGGACCTGGCGCGGTCGCGGCCTACGTCGACGCACTGGCCCGCGTCGTGGGCCTCGACAACGTCGTCGCCACCGACGTGTCCGCCGTGACCGACGGATCTGCCGCCGGCATCACGGGGTACACGTTCGGCGTCACCGCCGTCCTGTCGTCCGTGGCTGCCCTCCCCACCCCGACCGCGCCCGGAGGCAAGTGATGCGTGCCCTCAACTCCCCGCGGCTGGTGGCCGCGATCGTCACGGTGGCCGCGCTGCTCATGGGCGGCGCCGCGTACCTCCTCGCGATCGCGCCGGCGCGGGCCGACAAGGCGAGCGTGCAGAGCCAGATCGACGACGCCTCGCTGACCCAGGCGACGTTGCGGCGCAAGCTCGCCACGCTCGAGGACGCCTCGAAGCAGACCGGCGCGCTGCGAGCGGCGAACGCCGCGGCCACGGCCGCACTCCCGGCCGTCGCGGACACCCAGGGCCTCCTGCGGCAGGTCCAGGCCGCGGCGACAGCCCACGGCGTCACGGTCGGTGCCGTCACCATCGCCCCGCCCGCCGAGACCGACGTCGAGGGTGTCTGGGGGTTGCCGGTGACCATCGACCTCGGCGGCAGCCCGGACGGGCTGCTCGGTGTCGTGCAGACGTTGCAGACCACGTCGCCGCGCGCGTTGACCATGTCCGGCGTGACCCTGTCCACGTTGACCGACGGTGTCGAGACGCTGTCGCTGGCGGTGACGGTGTTCAGCACCTCGGCCCCCCTGGTCCAGGACGGCCGGGTCGTGGGTGGGGGAGCGGGGTCGACGCCCGCCGCGGGCGCCGCGCCGGCGGCGGCGACGCCCTCGGGCGGCTCGACGACCACCGCCTCCTGAGGTCTGTGCGGAACCGGCCGTAGCGTCACACGGCGTGAGCGGTTACCCCGAGGACGCCGTCCGTGACGGCCTGCCCGCACCCCTGCTGACCCTGCGGTACGTCGCCGAGACCGGTTCGACCAACGCCGACCTGCTCGCCGACCCCGACGGCCCGACCGGGGAGGTGCTGGTCGCGGACCACCAGACCGCCGGGCGGGGTCGACTCGACCGCCGTTGGGAGGAACCCCCGGGTGCGTCGATCATGCTGTCGGTCCGGTTGCGGCCGTCCGCCCCGGTGGTGTCGTGGGGCTGGCTGCCGCTGGTCGCGGGGGTCGCGCTCGTCGACGCGCTGCGCGCGGCTGCGCCCGGGACGCCGTGCGCGCTCAAGTGGCCCAACGACGTCCTGCTCGGCGACGACGGCCGGAAGGTCGCGGGCATCCTGGCCGAGGCGCGCGGACCCGTCGCGGTGATCGGCACGGGGTGCAACGTCAGCCAGCGGGCGGACCAACTGCCCGTGCCGACCGCGACGTCGCTGGCGGCCGAGGGCGTGGACGCCGACCGGTCGGGCGTCCTCCACGACCTGTTGGCGGGCCTCGCGCGCTGGTCGCACGCTCTCGACGCAGCCGGCGGGGACGCGGTCGCCGCGGGCCTGCACGCCGCCTACTCCGAGCGGTGCGCGACGCTCGGCCGCGAGGTGACCGTCACGCGACCGCACGACGTGCTGACCGGCCGGGCGGTCCGGATCGCGCCCGACGCCGGGTTGGTGTTGGTGACCGCCGCGGGGGAGACGACCGTGCTCGCGGGCGACATCACCCACCTGCGGCCGTCCGGGTGAGATCGTGACCGGGTGCCGTTCCCGGAGCGCCTGCTGGTCGACGACGAAGCCGTCGTCCGTCACCTGCACCCGCACTGGACCACGCTGGTCCCGGCCGGGGTCGCGTTCCTGCTGACCTGCGCCGCCACCGGCGTGCTCGTCGCCGTCGTCCCGCACGGTTCGGCCCGCTCCCCGGTGCTCGGCGCGGTCGCCGTCGTGGCCGTCGTCGTGCTGATCTGGTGGGTGCTGCGGCCGTTGCTGCGGTGGGCGAGCACCCACTACGTCCTCACCACCGAACGGGTGCTGATCCGCACGGGGGTGCTCTCGCACACCGGCCGCGACATCGCGCTCGGCCGGATCAACGACGTCGGGTTCGAACGCACGCTGCGGGACCGGCTCGTCGGGGCCGGGACGCTGCTCATCGAGTCGGCGGGGGAGCAGGGCGTGCAGCGGCTGACCGACGTGCCGCGGTCGGACGAGGTGCAGCAGGTGTTGAACCGGCTCATCGACGCCGAAGAGCGGCGGCGCGGCCGTATGTGACGCGGTGCGTCACCCGGCGTCACCTCGGCGCCCCTCGTTCGTTGAAGCATCCGACGACGCTTGACGAGAAACCCCTTGTCGTGGCGGGGGAATCTTGCGTCGCAGATTCCGCTACCGCCGGTAACCCCTGCCCTGGATCACGATCAGGTCACGGCCCGCGGTGCATTCCCGACATACCGCCCCGTCCCGGGCGCGAGAGCGCTTGCGGCCGCCGCGTCGCGGCGTCAGGTTTAGTCCGCGTTAAGTCATGGCCGTCACCTCGGCGGCCGTGATCCCCCACCCGCTGCTGCTCCCCGGTCCGTCCTGCACATGTCGGCCGGCGGGGCTCAGGACAGAGAGGTTCCCCCCACGATGGCCCCACCCTCCACGACGCGGCTCCTGCGCCGCGGGATCGCCGCGACTGCCGTCGCCGGTCTCGCGGTCGCCGGTGTCGCGACCGCCGGCCCCGCTGCTGCGGCCGGCTCCAACGGCTCGTCCTCGGTGACGTTGTCGGCCACCGCGGCCAACACCAACGGCCGCACCCTGGTGCTCAACGCCCTGTCCGGTGATCCGCTGTCGACCTCCTCGGGTCTGACCGCGACCGGCGGCGCGGCGGGCTTCATCACCGGCGTCGCCGACGCGAACTACAGCAACTTCGGGTACTCGGTGCAGTCGACGATGACCAACCTCTACAAGGTCACCGGCGCCAACACCTACAGCTGCACCGACTTCATCCCGTCGAGCGCGGTGTCGGTCGTCGAGAACGGCGCGTTGGACCTCACCAACATCGCCGCCACCGTCCAGCCGCTGTTCAACCTCAGCGGCACGTTGCTCGGCACGATCAACGTGCCGTCGACGCCGCTGACGGGGAACTCGAAGGCCCTCAACGCGACCGCGCTGCTCGGTGCGACGACCGGTGCCCTCACCGACATCGCCGACGGCTCGCTGACCGGCCTGCCGGTCAAGGCCGCTCTGGGTGTCGGCAGCACGGAGACGCCGTACACGAACGCGGCGGCGTTCGGACTGGGCAACGGCTGCACCGGCAGCGCGTCGCCGACGTCGAACCCGCTGCTCGCCGGCACCTCGAACAACGCCGGGGTGAAGTCGGTGGTCACCAACGCGCTGAACGCGCTGGGGACCGGCAGTTCCTTCAACGCCGGCAACCTCATCGCGGCGGGCTACTCGACGGTCGACGCGGTCAAGGCGCTCGCGGCGCCGTTGGTCGGCGGTCTCGGCGCGCTGGCGGGGCTCAACATCGCCCCGCTCAACGCGACGTTGACCGCGCTGTCGCAGGTGACACAGAGCGGCAACTACCAGGTCAGCCCGACGCTCAAGGTGAACGTCCCGGCCACGGCGTCCGGTGACTACACCGGCGTCATGACCGTCACCCTGACGGACGTCTGATGTCCGCACCGCGTCGAGACCCCTCCGGTCGGAGAGTCCCCCACGTGCACGTTCTCCGCTCCCTGCTCGTCGCGGTGCTGGTCGCGGCCGCCGGCCTCACCCTCGCGGTGGTGTCGGCGGCCCCGGCCCAGGCGGTCCAGACCGACGAGTTCGGCCTCAAGCCCGCCGGCGACAACCCCCGCGCGAAGATCGAGGTGCCCGCCAGCGGCGCGACCGAGACCGACGCCGTGGTCGTCTACAACCGCACCAACCACCCGATCACGGTCACCCTCGGCCTGGTCGGCGTGGACTCCCAGAAGGCCGGGCAGTACGCCATCGGCGACCGGGCGTCGGCCACGTCGGAACGGATCACCCCCGCCGCGACGACGATCCGACTCGGTGCCGCCCAGCAGGCCAACGTGCCGTTGACACTCGCGACCCCGCGCGGGACGACGGCACCGCAGTGGGCCGCGGTCGTCGCGACGGCCGGTGACATCGACACCGGTGCGCTCGCCGTGCGTCAGCGGCTCGCGGTGCTGGTCGGGTTCACGCCCACCACCGCGCTCGTGCCTGTCGCCGACGGCGGCATCGACTGGTGGTGGCTGCTGATCCTGCTCGTGGTCCTCGCCGTCACCGGCGGTCTCTGGTACTGGCGCAAGCGTCGTCGTGACGCCCGCAGCAAGGGTGGTCGGCACGGCGCGGCCCGGCACACGCCGCCGCCGGCGCGGACCTCGCACCGCCGGTCGGGCCGGCGCCCTCAGCCGGTCCCGGCACTGAACAGCGTGGCGCGATCGGGCCCCTGACCGACATCGCGACCACCGCAGACGGCGACGCCCGTCGCACCCTCCAGGGGGAGGGTGCGGCGGGCGTCGCTGTGTGCGCCGGCAGGCGTGGTGACGGTCAGGTGGTGCGACGGCTGCGCGAGAAGAACGTGACCGTGACGCCGACGACCAGCGCCCACCCCGCGACCACCGCCATGTTCTCGGTCGCGGTGCCGGTCGAGGCGAGTGCGCCCGGCGTGCCCGCCTGGGCCGCGGTCTTGACGATCTGCACCGTGCCCCACGGGATGACGGGGTTCCCGGTGCAGCTCACGGTCGACGTGCCGTAGGGCTTGCTGGTGTCGACGGCCGGGATGCCCGACGGCAGCGACTGCCCTGACGCTGGCGTCACCTTCGTGACGTACCAGTTCAGCGTGACGAGGAACGGGCTCGCGGTCGTGACGGTGACGGGGCCCGCGACGCTGGCCGGGAACGCCAGCGGCTTGCTCGCGGCGCCGGCGAGGGTCGCCATGCCCTGCGGCGAGACCGTGGCGCGCTGCACCGTCCCCTCGCTGGCGACCGGACCGAGCGTGATCGCACCGGAGAGCACGGTGTGGCTGGTGAACGTGCCGTCGACGGCGAAGCTGGGGGTCGCGCCCTTGAACGGCGCGGGGTCCATCGGGAGGTTGTCGATGGCCAGCGAGACCTCGTAGTCGGTGACGGTCACGGTGTCGCCGACCGCGGCGTTCGCGGGTCCGGCGGCGCTGACGGTGAGCTTGCCGGTGATGGTCGAGGCGCCGTTCGCCGTGCACTGCACCGGGAACGTGTTCGCGAGGACGGCCGAGGGCGACGGCGTGGCCGACGCCGGCGTGGCGAAGACGGTGAGCCCGAGGGCCGGGACGGCGACGGCAGCGACGGCGGCGACGGTCGCTGCAGCGCGTCGGGCGGTGGGACGGTGGGGCACTGCGGGTCTCCTCGGGTGCTCGGATGTCCGTGACGTCATCCCCCACGGAAGCTTGCTTCATGCACCCTTCACAAAGAAGCTTCCGTCTCGCGGTGACGTTCTGCGGCGAGAGTCACGGCCCGTTCCACCCATTCCACGTAATCCGGGCGCAGGTGGGTGCGGCCGGCGTAGGCCGCGAGGTACCGCCGGTGCAGTTCGGGGTCGTGCGCGGCGAGCCAGTCGAGGAACACCTGACGGGTGGCGCCGCGCAGGTAGAGCGGCAGGGCGGTGCGCACCGTGCCGCCGGCGTCGAGGATCGCGCCGACCGTCTCCTCGATCTGCTCGCGGCGGTCGGAGAGACCGGGCAGCACCGGTGCCATGAGCGCGCCGACCCGGATGCCGGCGTCGGCGAGGCGGCGCATCGCGTCGAGGCGGCGGCGCGGGTGCGGCGTGCCGGGTTCGGTCGCGCGCCACACGGCGTCGTCGACGGTGCCGACCGAGAAGCTGACGTGCACGTCGGTCCGCGCTGCTGCCGCCGTCAGCACGTCGACGTCGCGGGTGACCAGGGCCGACTTGGTCAGGACGGAGAAGGGGTTCCCCGCCTCGCCCAACACCTCGATGATCCCGCGCGTCAGCCGGTACCGCCCCTCCGCGCGTTGGTAGGGATCGGTGTTGGTGCCCATCGCGATGTGCTCGCCGCTCCAGCGCGGATCGGCCAGCTCCGCCCGCAGCTTCTCCACCGCGTTGACCTTGACGACGATCTTGGTGTCGAAGTCGGTCCCGGCGTCGAGGCCGAGGTACTCGTGGGTGGGACGAGCGAAGCAGTAGACACAGGCGTGACTGCATCCGCGGTAGGCGTTGACGGTCCAGCGGAACGGGACGTGCGACGTGCCGGGAACCTCGTTGATGATCTTCTTGGCCGCGACGTGGTGGAACTCCAACCCGGACAGGCGACCGGTGCCGCGTTCGGGGCCGGTCAGGGCGTCGGCCTCGAACAGGTGGGTCTGGCCGTCGCGTTCGTCGTCGATGCCGGGCCAGCGCACGTCGCCAGAGTAGAACAGGTGTTCGAGCGGCCGCCAGGGGGTCATCGGGTGGGCTAGCGTCGCCGTGATGCCTTCGCCCGGGGAGATCACCCGCCACCACGAACCCGATCCCGACGAGAACCCGTGGGTGCACGGCCCGCCCGAGCCCACCACGGTGCACATCGTCGAGTACGACTCGGGCTGGCCGGAGCGTTACGCCACGCTCGCCGCCTCGGTCCGCGACGTTCTGGGTGATCGGGTCGTCGACCTCGCCCACGTCGGTTCGACGTCGGTACCCGGGCTGGCCGCGAAGGACGTCATCGACATCGACCTGGTCGTGCCCGATCCGCGCGCCGAGGCCGACTACCTGCCCGCCCTGGAACGGCTCGGCTGGCGGCATGTGGTGCGGGAGCCGTCGTGGCACGAGCACCGCGGTCTCAACCGCACCGACCCGGCGGCCAACCTGCACGTGTTCGGCCCCGACAGTCCGGAGACCGTGCGCCACCGGATGTTCCGCGACTGGCTGCGGACGCACCCGGACGACCGGGAGCTGTACGCGCGCGCCAAGCGTGCGGCCGTTCCTGGGGGTGGGCGCGTCATGGACTACAACGCCCGCAAGCAGGACGTGGTCCGGGAGATCTACGACCGGCTGTTCCGCGCGGCGGGACTCCTCGACTGAGTCGACAACGCCGCCGACGCTCATTGGTGCTGGGTGCAACGGTCGAGGAAGAACTCGATGGTGGCGGGTGGTCGTCGCGCGGCGGCGATCTTGCGTTTCGCGATCCGTTCGACGCGAGATCGGCGTTGCCGTCGGCGGGGTGGTCGGGTCGGCGCCGTCGGTGTCCGCTCGGCCGTGTCGGGGGCGCGGTCGGCTTTGGTCTGGTTGCACCACACGCACATCCCGCGGGCGTTGGCCAGGCTGGTGGGTCCGCCGTGGGTGTGGGGTTGGTGGTGGTCGACATGCCGGATGGGGGCGTCGCAGTACGCGGTGGTGCAGGTGTCCTCGTCACGCAGCGCCACGAAGTCGGCCATGGCCTTGGTGAACTGACGGGATGCGGTCTCGGCGGTGATCAGCCGCCCCGCCGGGTCGCAGAACAGGCGGCGGACCCGGTGCGCGGTCTCGGTGTCGAGCACCATCGCCCGGGCCAGCGGTGCCGGTATCGGTGATCCGTCGGCCAGGCGGGCGGGGGTGTCGCTGGCACCGAGCAGGGTGCGGTCGGTGATGACCAGCTGCACCGCGAGCGGGACGGCGGGGGCCGAGGTTTGTCCGGTGATCCGTTCGACGACGGTGTCGGCCATGATCTGCCCAGCGGGGCGCTGGTCGCCGTGCACTCGGGCGTCTTTCACGGCTTGCTCCAGGGCGGCGCGGCAGGCGACGACCTGCACCATCGGGGCGAGCAGCGTCTGCCAGCCCATGGCGTCGGGTGCGGGGCGGCTGCTGACCCGCCGCTCACTGGCAGCTTTCGCGGCGCGGGCGCAGGCGCCGGCGGGGTCGAGTTCCTGCACGGCGGCGCGGGTGCGGCGGGTCAACGTCCGGTCGCCCCACCCGTCGAGGTTCGCCGCGATCCCGGCATCGACGATCTGCCGGTCCACCTGCTCCAGGGGTGCGACCTGGTCGAACACCAGACGCGCCCGCCGCTCCGACAACTCCCCGCGCTCCAGCAACGCGAACGTGCCCGGGGTGTCGGTAGGTGCTTCGACCGCCCACCGCAGGTAGTGCCCGCCGTGCCACGGGCTCAGCTTCAACGCCCGACCGAGTTCGGCGACCAGTTGCCGCCGGGCGTGCTCGCGCCGCCGCGCCCGACCCACACCGGGCTTCGGCGTGGTCGCGATCTCGACTTCGATCGCGGCGCTGCGTTCGGACGCCAGCGCCGCGGTCTCGCGGGCGATTTCGGCGGCCAGTCGACACCGTTGCGCGTCCAGCGCGGCGATCCGCGCGAGGCGGTCAACGGACTGACTGGTCATGTGTTCTATTCTAGTCTGAACGCTCGAGAAGTCAATGAAACGTTGATGATTCCTGCCGAGTGTGAACCTGTCCGATCCATGCACGCTCGAGCGAGCATGGGGTCGCACGGCGCCTGCCGCCCTACGAACGCTCTTCTGAGAGATTGACGAAGGTGCTGTCGTCTCAGGGCGTGCTCAACGCTCACGCACGGGCCGGCCCGCGCGGGCGCACCTCCGGCACGTGGCCCACCTGCTCATCGCGAGCCGTCTGGCGGCACCGGCACCACGGCGTCCACCGGCGAGCGGACGTGCCTGCCCGACCCTTCAATGTGCCTGAGTTCGGGTCGTAGGGCGGGGCTCCGGATTCGAGCGTCCGCGGCGCCGAAGGGTAGGAGATCGGTGTCACGACGCTCCGCACGCCGACGGCGGTAGAGGGAGGACGCGGACTGCGGGTGGAAGTAGTGCAGGACACGGCGGTCGCGACCGCACGGGCCGACCGGCCCGCGGGCACAGTTGTTTACTGCAACGATCATGCGCAGTGCGGTGGCGCCACCGGTGTGGGCCGCGCCGAGGGCAACGAACTCGGGCCACTGCACGACGGTTTCAAGGCGGCGCTCTGACCGCGCGTCAGACCGGCAACCGACCGAGCGGGAAGCCGCCGTCGACGTGCAGCACCTGGCCGGTGATCCACCGACCCTGGTCCGAGAGCAGGAACCGCACGGTGTCGGCGATGTCGGCCGGAGTGCCGAGCCGGCCGGTCGGCTGCAGCGCGGTGAGCTCCTCGCGCCAGGCCGGCTCCATCCAGCCGGTGTCGACCGGACCCGGGTTGACCACGTTGGCCCGCAACCCACGCCCACCGAGCTCGTGGGCCGCGGCGAGCACGAGCCGGTCGAGCGCACCTTTGGTCGCGCCGTACGGGAGGTTGCCGACGGTGTGGTCGCTGGTGAGCGCGACGACGCTGCCACCCGCATCGGGCAGTTGCTCGACGAACGCCTTGACCAACAGCCACGACGCCCGCACGTTCACCGCGTAGTGCCGGTCGAAGCTCTCGACGGTGGTCGTGAGCACGTCGGAGTCGACGCTCTCGCAGTGCGACATCACCAGCGCCGACACCGGCCCGAGCCGC
Source organism: Jatrophihabitans sp. YIM 134969 (assembly GCF_054456675.1). NCBI lineage: Bacteria > Bacillati > Actinomycetota > Actinomycetes > Jatrophihabitantales > Jatrophihabitantaceae > Jatrophihabitans > Jatrophihabitans sp. YIM 134969. The sequence goes on along the minus strand of NZ_JBTJEQ010000030.1, from coordinate 26,148 downwards.
CGACGGGCCTCGAGCAGCAGCGCGCCGGCTGCGTCGGGATCGGCGAGGTCGACCGGCACCAGCTCCACCCGGACGTCGTGGGCGTCGCGGAGTTCGCCCGCGACGGCCTCGGGATCGTCCGGTCCCGCCTCGTAGCCGAGCCGGTCGTCGTACGGGCGCCAGTACGACAGCACCAGGTCCCAGCCGTCCGCAGCGAGCCCCGCTGCGAGGCCCGCCCCGATGCCGCGCCGGCGTCCGACGCCCGTGATGACCGCAGTCCTCGTCACGGACGTCATCCTGCCGGTCGCGGCACCGGTCGGGCTGACCTCAGTCACCCTTGACGTTCACGATCTGCCGCAGCGTGTGTCGGACGGTGACGAGGTCGGCCGCATCGGCCATGACCACGTCGATGTCCTTGTACGCGTCGGGGTGCTCGTCGAGGAACGCGTCGGAACGGCCCCAGGTGATGCCGTCCATCCGCGCGTCGAGGTCGTCGCGCGTGAACCGCTTGCGCGCCGCGGCGCGCGAGTACTCACGCCCGGCACCGTGCGGGCTGCTGTTCAACGCGAGGGCGTTGCCCTTGCCCTCCACGACGTACGACGCGGCGCCCATCGACCCGGGGATCAACCCGGGACGGCCGGCGGTCGCGTCGATCGCCCCCTTGCGCGAGAGCCACACGGACTTGCCGAAGTGCTGCTCGCGCGCGGTGTAGTTGTGGTGGCAGTTGATCTCCTCGACCCGCTCGACCGTGCTGCCGATCGCCGCCGAGACGGCGTCGACCACACGGTCCATCATCACCTCGCGGTTGCGGAAGGCGAAGTCCTGCGCCCACCGCAACGCCTCGAGGTACGACCAGAACTCCGGCTCGCCCTCGACCAGGTACGCGAGATCGGGATCGGGCAACGTGATCCAGCGGCGGGCGCACTGCTGCTGTGCGACCTTGATGTGCTTGCCCGCCAGCTTGTTGCCGACCCCGCGCGAACCCGAGTGCAGGAACAGCCACACCCGGTCGGCCTCGTCGAGGCTGACCTCGATGAAGTGGTTGCCCGAACCGAGGGAACCCAACTGCAGGCGCCACTTCGGCGCGATCGCCTCGGCCTGGTCGACGCCGTCCAGGGCCTCGAGCGCCACGGCGTGGTCGACGGCCGTCCCGGTGACGTCGGCGTTGTAGCGGCCGGCCGACAGCGGGATGGCCCGGCTGATCGACGCGTGCAACGCGGATCGGTCGACGGCGGCGAACTGTGCCGCGTCGAACTGCGTGCGGACCGCCATCATCCCGCACCCGATGTCGACGCCGACCGCCGCCGGGATGATCGCGCCGAGGGTCGGGATGACGCTGCCGACCGTCGCACCCTTGCCGAGGTGGGCGTCGGGCATCAGCGCGACGTGCGGGTGGATGAACGGCATGGTGGCCGTCGTGACGGCCTGGGCGCGAGCGTTGTCGTCGAGGATCGACGCCCAGTTGATCAACTTCTCGGACAGGTGCTCCATCGCCGGTGGCTCCGTTCGTGCGTGGTGGACGAGGGTCTCCTGGGCGAGAGTCGAACTCACAGCCTCCTGCTTCGTAGGCAGGTGCTCTGTCCCGTTGAGCTACCAGGAGAAGCGAACGCGAAGGGTTGCAGACGCAGCAGAGCCGCCTGCGCCGGAAGGGGCGCGAGGCGGCTCTGCGGACAGGCGTGGTGCGTTACGCCGGCCGCGGCCGCTCTCGACGTTGTGCGACGTCGAGACTCCCGGGGACCAGCGGATACATCGCGGCGGTGGCGTTCACGGCTGGTCCTCTCCTGGTTCGTGCGGCGGCGGGCTGACGAAGACTACGAGCAAAGACCACGCTTGTCGAGGGTTTTCCCATCATGCGGCGAGCGCGGCGTACCGGCCCTCGGCCTCGAGCAGGTCCTCGTGCGTGCCCGTCTCGACGACCCGGCCGTGGTCGAGCACCACGATCTCGTCGGCGTCGCGGACCGTCGTGAGGCGGTGGGCGATGGTGATGGTGGTGCGTCCGACCGCCAGGGCGTCGAACGCCCGCTGCACCAACCGCTCGGTGTCGTTGTCGAGGGCGCTCGTGGCTTCGTCGAGCACGAGGATCTTCGGGTCACGCAACAGCGTGCGGGCGATCGCGATGCGTTGCTTCTCGCCACCGGAGAACCGGTGCCCGCGTGAACCGACCATCGTGTCGTAACCCTCGGGCAGTGACACGATGAGGTCGTGCACCTGCGCGGCCTTCGCGGCCGCCACGATCTGGTCGTCGGTGGCGTCGGGTCGGGCGTACCGCAGGTTCTCCAGGATGGTCGTGTGGAGCAGGTACGTCTCCTGACTCACCACCCCGACGACCGCGGCGAGATCGGCGAGCGTCATGTCGCGCAGGTCGACCCCGTCGATCGTGATGCGGCCCGACGTCGGGTCGTGCAACCGGGCGACCAGTCCGGCGAGCGTGCTCTTGCCGGAGCCGGTCTCGCCCACGAGGGCCACGGTGGTCCCCGCGGCGACGTCGAGGGTGAAGTGGTCGACCGCGGGCTTGGCCGCGCCCGGGTAGGTGAAGGTGACGTCCTCGAACCGCAGGTCGCCGCGCACCTTCCGGGGCTCGACCGCCACGGGCTCGGCCGGGTCGTCGACGTCGACGGGCAGGTCGAGGTACTCGAAGATCCGGGCGAACAGCGCGAGCGAGCTCGTCACCGAGACCCCGACGTCGAGCAGCCCCATGAGCGGGCGGAACAGCTGGTTCTGCAGGGCGGTGAACGCGACCAGGGTGCCGATGGTCAGCATGTCCCGGGTGCCGGGCAGGCCGGCGGCGAGGTAGATGACGGCCGGGATGGCCGCGAAGATGACGCTCATGGCCGCCATGCGCCAGCGGCCGGCGAGGTCGGAGCGCAGTTCCAGGTCGGTCAGGCGCACCGAGGACTCGGTGAACCGTTCGACCAGGGCGGGGCCGGTTCCCATCGTCTTCGCGAGCTGGATGCCGCTGATCGACAGGCCCTCCTCGATGATGACGTTGAGATCGGCCAGTTCCCGTTGCCGGGCCGCGGTGATCTCCTTGCGCATGCGGGCCACGCGGCGGGTGAGCAGCACGGCGGGCGGCATGACCACCAGCGAGATCAGGGAGAGCTTCCACGACAGGGCCGCCATGGCGACGGCCGTGGCCACGACGGTGGTGAGGTTCGAGGCGATCGAGGTCGCGGTGGAGGTGACGACCGACTGCATGCCGCCGATGTCGTTGGTGATCCGCGACTGCACCTCGCCGGTGCGGGTGCGGGTGAAGAAGCCCAGCGACTGCCGCTGCAGGTGGGCGAAGACGGAGGTGCGCAGGCCGTGCATGACGCGCTGGCCGACGCGGGTGCTGATCCAGGTCTGCACGACGCCGAACGCCGACGTGATCGCGGCGACCGCGACCATGCCGAGGACGAGGCCGACGAGCAGCCTGACGTCCTGGTGCGGCAGGGCGGTGTCGATGACCGCCTTGAGCAGGAACGGCGACGCCATTCCGACCAGGGACGACGCGACGATGATGGCGCTGACGACCGCGAGCTGGGTGCGGTAGGGACGGAACAGGGCGGCGATGCGCCGGGGGGACACGCGACGCGCCTGCTCGCGCTCGGCCGGCGTCACGGTGCGGCCGCCGGGACGACCGCCGCCGGGCATGCCGCCCTGGCTCGGCCCGCCGGGCAGGCGTTCGGTGCGGGTGGTGGGTGCTGTCGATGCTGTGGGTGCTGGCACTGGGCGACCCCTCTCGGATCGAGGGTGGCGCGGCGCCGGGCGGCGCCGTGGTGGGGAAGGCCGTGGAGACGTACTCGGGCCACCTCATTGATGAGGTTACCTCAACATGAGGCTACAAGTGCAAACGGTGCTAGTTTGTTCCCGTGCGCACCGACGAGTCCGCGGCCGTCGACGACGGCCTCGGCGAGCTGTTCTGGTCGGTCGCCCGTCAGCTGCGTCACCAGGGTCGCGAGACCGGCTTCCCTCACGACGTCACGCCCTCGCAGTCACGCGCGCTGGTCACGTTGATGCGGTCCGGCGCGGTCCGTCTCTCGACGTTGTCCGAGCAGCTGCACATCGCACCGCGCTCCACGACCGAGGTCGTCGACGCGTTGGAGGAGAAGGGCCTGGTCGCGCGCCGAGCGGATCCCGGCGACCGCCGCGCCACCCTGGTCGAGGTCACCCAGGCGGGCCGCGACGTCGGCGTCGCGATGCGGATCGCCCGCATGGAGCAGGCCGAGCGGTTCTTCGCCAAGCTCAGCGCCGCCGACCGCACGCGCCTCGCGTCGATCCTGCACCAGCTGCTCGACGACTGACCCGATGACCGCGCGGGCGCAGCAGGTCGACGGCGACGCCGTGCCGCCGTTCGCGCGCGCACCGGTCCTCGGCGCCGCGCTCGCGGTGGTGGTGGTCCTGACGGCCGCGAGCGTCGGCTACGGCTACGACCGCGACGAGCTGTACTTCCGGATGCTGCGCCCGGCGTGGGGTTACGTCGACCAGCCGTTCCTGACGCCGCTGATCGTGCACGGCGTCGCGCAGGTCGTCGACACCGTCTGGGCCATCCGGTTCCCCGGCACCCTGTTCGTCGCCGCGAGTGTCGTGGTGGTCGGCCTGCTCGCGCGCGAGTTCGGCGGTGACCGTGGCGCCCAGGCGCTCGCGGCATGGGGGTACGGCTTCGCCGCCATGCCCCTGGCTCTCGGCCACACGGCGATCACGGCCACGTTCGACCTGCCGTTCTGGCCCGCGATCGCGTTGGCCGTCGCGCGCGCCCAACTGCGGAACCGTCCACGGTGGTGGCTGGTCGCGGGCGCGCTGGTCGGCATCGACCTGTGGAACAAGGTGCTCGTGGTCGTGCTGCTCGCGGCGCTGTTGGCGGGCATCGTCGTGGCCGGTCCGCGCGACCTGCTGCGGTCGAGGTGGGTGTGGGGTGGGGTCGCTGTCGCGGTCGTCGTCGGGTCTCCGACGATCGTCTACCAACTCGTGAACGGCCTGCCTCAGCTCGACGTCGGGGCCGCGGTCGCGGACCACAACGCTTCCGACGTCCGCGTGCAGATGTGGTGGTTCCTGTTCCTCATCCTCGGCCCGCCGCTGACGATCGTGTGGGTCGCGGGTCTCGCCGCGCTCTGGGGCCGGCCCGCCGTGCGGTTCCTCGCCGCGGCGTTCCCGTTCCTGCTGCTCGGGGTGTTCGCGATGGGCTCGCAGGTCTACTACCCGCTCGGTCTGGTCACCGTGCTGTACGCCGCGGGCTGCGCTCCGGTGGTCCGGTGGTGGCGGCGTGGTCGGGCGGGCGCCCGGCGTGGCCTCGCGGTCGGGCTCGTGGCGCTCAACGTCGTGGTGTCGTCCGTCCTGGGGTTGCCGGTCGTGCCCGTGGGGGCGGTGGGGTCGACGCCGGTGCCCGGGATCAACATGCTGGTCGCCGACTCCATCGGCTGGCCCCGCTACGTCGACGAGATCCGCGCCGTGTACGACGCCACCTCGGCGCCGTCCGGTGCCGAGGTCGTGGTGCTCGCGTCCAACTACGGCGAGGCCGGGGCGGTCAGCCGGTACGCGCCCGAGCTGCCCGTGGTCAGCGGCCAGAACGCGTTGTGGGACCAGACGCGACCGGCTGCGGATGCCACGGTGGTGGTCGTGGTCGGCGACCAGTACGACCAGGCGCAGCGGTGGTTCGCCAGCTGCGAGGTGCGCGCGCGTCTCGACAACGGGGTCGACGTCGACAACGAGGAGCAGGACGTGCCGGTCGCGGTCTGCCGGGACCCGGTCGGGGGCTGGGACACGGTCTGGCCGCGGGTGCGTCACCTCGACTGACGACACCCCTGCCGGAGCCACGCCGCCAGGTTGGGACGATGACGGTGTGACCGCGCCCGGAGGACCCGACGCCCACGACCCGACGGCCTGGTTCGAGCAGCTGTACGGCGACGCGGCCGCGGGTACCGCCGTCGTGCCGTGGGACCTCCCGAACCCCGGGGCCGGCGTGGTGGAGTGGGCGCAGGGCCGTGAGCTCACCGGGGTGCGCACCCTGGTCGTCGGCTGTGGGTACGGGCGTGACGCCGAGTACCTCGCGGGTCGGGGAGCAGACGTCACCGCGTTCGACATCGCCCCCACCGCAGTCTCGGGGGCGCGCGAGCGGCACCCCGACACGGCGGTCACCTACCTCGTCGCCGACCTGCTGTCACCCCCGACCGACTGGCTCGGGGCGTTCGACCTCGTCGTCGAGAACATGAACGTGCAGGCGTTGCCCGAACCGTTGCGCTCCGACGCGATCGCGGCGGTCGGCCGGTTCGTCGCTCCCGGTGGCACGCTCGTGGCGACGGAGGCGGCGCGGGCCGACGACGCCCCCGCCGAACCCGGTCCGCCCTGGCCCTTCCTCCGCGCGGAGATGGAGTCGTTCGGCTCGGGCGTCCTGACGCTGGTCGCGCTCGACGGCACCGACCCCCTGACGCGGTGGCGCGCCGAGTTCCACCGGCCGACCACCGTCCCGGTGCCGGAGCGGCTCTACCACGTGGCGTTGCGCGAGGACTGGGACGAGGCCGTGCGCAGCGGGGCGTACGTGTGGTCGACACGCGGGATCACCGTGGCCGACGAGGGTTTCGTGCACCTGTCACGGGCGGAGCAGGTCGCCGGGACACTCCGCCTCTTCTACGCGGACGTGCCCGGTGAGCTCGTGCTGCTCGTCGTCGACCCGGAACTCACGCACGCCGAGATGAAGCTGGAGGACGGCTTCTTCCACACCTACGGCGAGCTGCCGGTCACGGCCGTGGTCGAGGTGCTGCCGATCGTCCGCGGCGTGGACGGCGGGTGGGTCGCGCCGGTCAGCTGATCTCGGCGCCGAGCTGCTGCAGCTTGTCGCGGAAGTTCTCGTAGCCGCGGTAGATGACGTCCACGCCGTGCACGGTCGACGTGCCCTCGGCGGCGAGGGCAGCGATCAGGTGCGAGAATCCGCCGCGGAGGTCGGGGATGTCGAGCTCGGCCGCGTGGAGTTTGGTCGGTCCGGAGATGACGGCCGAGTGCACGAAGTTGCGCTGCCCGAACCGGCACGGGGTGCCGCCCAGGCAGTCGGGGTAGAGCTGGATGACCGCGCCCATCTTGACGAGTGCGCCGGTGAACCCGAGGCGGTTCTCGTAGACCGTCTCGTGGACGATCGACAGGCCACTGGCCTGGGTCAGCGCGACCGCGAGTGGCTGCTGCCAGTCGGTCATGAGACCGGGGTGGACGTCGGTCTCGAGCGCGATGGGGTTCAGGTCGCCACCGGGGTGCCAGAAGCGGATGCCGTCGTCGCGGATGTCGAGTCCGCCGCCGATGCGCCGGAAGACGTTGAGGAACGTCATCATGTCGGCCTGCCGGGCGCCGGCGACGAACACGTCGCCGCGGGTGGCGAGCGCGGCGCTGCCCCAGCTCGCAGCCTCGATGCGGTCGGGCATCGCGCGGTGCGAGTACCCGGTGAGGGTGTCGACACCGGTGATCCGCAGCGTGCGGTCGGTGTGGGTCTCGATGATCGCGCCCATCTTCTGCAGCACGGCGATGAGGTCCATGACCTCGGGCTCGACGGCGGCGTTCGACAGTTCGGTCACGCCGCGGGCCGTGACCGCCGAGAGCAGCACCTGCTCGGTGGCGCCGACGCTGGGGTACGGCAGGGCGAGCTTGGTGCCGACCAAGCCGTCGGGGGCGGTGATGTGCAGGCCGTCGGGCGCCTTGTCGACGACCGCGCCGAACTGCCGCAGCGCCTCGAGGTGGAAGTCGATCGGGCGGTCGCCGATGCGGCAGCCACCGAGGTCGGGGATGAACGCCCGGCCCAGGCGGTGCAGCAGCGGGCCGCAGAACAGGATCGGGATGCGGCTGGCGCCGGCGTGCGCGTTGATCTCGGCGACGTCGGCGTCCTCGACGTGGGCCGGGTCGAGCACGAGGGTGCCCGGCTCGTCGCCGGGGCGGACCGCGACACCGTGCGCGCCGAGCAGGCGGGTGACCACGCCGACGTCGCTGACGTCCGGCACGTTGCGCAGGACGCTCGGGGTCGTGCCGAGCAGGGCCGCGACCATCGCCTTGGGAACCAGGTTCTTCGCGCCGCGCACCGTCACGGTGCCCTCGAGCGGGGTGCCGCCTCGCACCGTCATCGTCGTCACGGTGCTCCAGTGTGCCTCCCCGGGGTCGCCCGGCCGCGCACCCGGCCCGCCCGCGTTTCGCGCGTGACGCTGGGACCCGCGGCTCGCCGAGTTCCACCGCGACGCCATGGCCGCGTACGCCGCCGCCCGGCTGCGCTGAGCGCGTCAGTCGCCTCGCGCCGGGGTCGCGGGTGACGCTGCGGTGCCGCGGCGCGAGCTCCGGCTCCGAGTGCCGCGGGTCCGGGCGACCCGGGTGAAGTACAGGAAGGCGCCGAGGACGGTCACGACCAGGAACGCGATCGAGCCGCGGGCCACCCACAGCCACGGCGAGGACTGGTCGCCCGCGCCGAAGAACGCGGCGGCCTGGTCGCCCTTGGTCCCGTCCGGAGTGCCGAGGACGATGCCGACCGAGCCCAGCAGGATGGGCAGCAGGATCAGGGCGAGCACCAGCATCGCCTGGTCGTTGTCGGGGATCGGCTTGCGGCGGACGAGCAACCAGGCGATCCGGCCGAGGGAGAACAGCGGCAGGACGACCATGGCCCAGACCAGCGACCAGGCGAGCAGGGCGCCGTACGGCACCAGCAGCCCGTACACCGCGATGCCACCCCAGATCGAGTGGTCACCCGGCTCGAGGGCGTACGCGACCGGTGCCGTGAGGGCGAGCAACACGGTCAGCGGCAGCGGTAGCAGCCAGAGCTCGCGCGGTGGCCAGCCGAGGGCGTGACCGGTCGCGGCCGTGGAGTCGCCGCGCCGGAGTCGGGTGATGGCGGCGTACCGCGCGGTGATGCCGCCGGGTCGGGTGGTCCAGGCCCAGAGCGTGGCGACGATCGCGGCGCCCACGAAGGCGCCGAACCCGAGCCCCATGGTCACGCCGATGTGGTCACCCGAGGGGCCGTCGGCGAGCAGCAGGCCCCAGCCGGCGCCGGACACCGCGAGGGTCACGACGCCGAGCAGGGCGCCGGGACCGGTCACTCGTCGGCGACGCGCAGGGGGTGCCTTCCGGTCGGTGCGTCTGACGGTCCGGCCCACACCTCGACCCTGCCACGAGGTCAGGGGAGTGCAGCGCGAGGTCAGCGGAAGTTGCGGGACATGTCGCGCAGGGTCATCGGCAGGCGTTCGATCTTCTCGGCGACGACGTTGACCACGCCCTGCTCGGACTCCACCATCCCGCGGATCAGCAGGCCGGCGCTGTCGCGGGCGACCCGGCGGTAGCGCGCCCAGACCACCGGGGAGCAGATGACGTTGATCATGCCGGTCTCGTCCTCGAGGTTGACGAACGTCGTGCCGCTCGCGGTCGCCGGGCGCTGCCGGTGCGTGACGACTCCGCCGACCAGTACCCGGGTGCGGTCGGGGGTCTGCTTGAGGTCCGCGGCGGTGACGCAGCCCCGCTCGTCCAGTTGCGGACGGATGAGCGCGGTCGGGTAGGTGTCGGTGACACCGGTCGACCACAGGTCGGCCATCAACTGCTCGGGTGCGCTCATCACCGGTAGCTCGGGGACCCTCTCCTCGGCGGGCGCGGTGATGTCCAGCTGCCCCGGCCGGAACGACGCGACGCTGCCTGCGGTCCACAACGCCTCGCGGCGGTTCGCCGACAGGGGGTCGCACGCGCCGGCAGTGGCCAGGGCCTCGACCTGTTCGGCCTTCAACCCGGTGCGCCGGACCAGGTCGGCGAGCGACCGGTAGCGGCCGTGAGCGTTGCGCTCAGCAACGATCGCCTCGGCGGTGTCGTCGGAGATCGTGGTGACGTCGGCGAGACCGAGCCGTACCGCAGGTTGCGCCGGGCGGTCGGCGCCGTAGGTGAGCAGGTCACTGGCGTGGGCCGGTTCGTCGTCGCTCACGGCCTCGAGCGAGGCGGTGGCGAGCGAGCGGTCGAGGTCGGGGCCGCGGACGACGACTCCGTGCCGCTTGGCGTCGTGGGCGAGGCTCTGCGGCGAGTAGAACCCCATCGGCTGCGCGTTGATCAACGCGGCGCAGAACGCGGCCGGGTGGTAGAGCTTGAGCCAGCTGCTGGCGTAGACCAGCAACGCGAAGCTGATCGAGTGGCTCTCGGCGAAGCCGAACGCCGCGAAGGCCCGGACCTTCTCGTAGATGGAGTCCGCGACCGCGCCGGTGATCCCACGGCGTTCCATCCCCTCGTACAGGCGCACCTTCATCGCGGCGATCTTCGACTCCGACCGCTTCGAGCCCATCGCGCGGCGCAGCTGGTCGGCCTCGGCCGGGGTGAACCCCGCGCCGTCGATGGCGATCTGCATGAGCTGTTCCTGGAACAACGGGATCCCGAGCGTCTTGCGCAGGGCGTTCTCCAGCGACGGGTGCGGGTAGGTGACGGCCTCGAGGCCGTTGAGGCGGCGGATGTACGGGTGCACCGAGTCGCCCTGGATCGGCCCGGGACGGATGAGTGCGACCTCGACGCACAGGTCGTAGAACTTGCGGGGTTTGAGCCGGGGGAGCGTCGCCATCTGGGCGCGGGACTCGACCTGGAACACGCCGACGGAGTCGGCGGCGCAGAGCATGTCGTAGACGCGCGGGTCCTCCTTGGGGATCGAGTCGAGGTCGTAGCGACGGCCGTACCAGCCCTCGATGAGCTCGAAGGCGTAGTGCAGCGCCGAGAGCATCCCCAGGCCCAGCAGGTCGAACTTCACCAGTCCGACCTCGGCGCAGTCGTCCTTGTCCCACTGCAGGACGGTGCGTTTCGGCATCCGCCCCCACTCGACCGGGCAGACCTCGATGACCGGGCGGTCGCAGATCACCATGCCGCCGGAGTGGATGCCGAGGTGGCGTGGTGCATCCTGCAACTGTTCGGCGAGGGTCAGCACCGGCAGCGGGATGTCGGTCTGGCCGGAACCGTCCTTCCCGCCGGCGTCGCCGGTGATCGGTGTCCAGTAGTAGCCCTGCTCGATCTGCTTGCTCCAGGCGTCCTGCTGGCCGGGGGAGTGCCCGAGCGCCTTGGCGACGTCCCGCACCGCTGACTTCGGCCGGTAGGTGATGACGTTCGCGACCTGGGCGGCGTTGTCGCGGCCGTAGGTGTCGTAGACGTGCTGGATGGCTTCCTCGCGGCGGTCGGACTCGATGTCGATGTCGATGTCCGGGGCGCCGTCGCGTTCCGGGGCGAGGAAGCGTTCGAAGAGCAGGTCGTAGAACACGGCGTCGACGGCGGTGACGTCGATGGCGTAGCAGACCGCCGAGTTCGCGGCCGATCCGCGGCCCTGGCAGAGGATCCCCTGCTTCTTGCAGAACTGGACGATGTCCCAGACCACGAGGAAGTACCCCGGGAAGTTGAGCTCGTCGATGATCCGCAGCTCGTGCTCGACGACGTCGTAGGGGTTCTTGCGGTCGAACCGGCGCCCCCACGCCGCCGCTTCGTCGTAGGTGCCCCACTTGCGGCGGGCGCCGTCGAGGGCGAGCTGACGCAGGAAGGTCATCTCGGTCATCCCCGGTGGCACCGGGAACGGCGGCAGGTCGGGTGCGACGAGCTTCAGCGGGAACGCGAGCTCACGTCCGAGCTCGGCGGCGTACGACACCGCCCCCGGCCACCGGGCGAAGCGGTCGAGCATCTCCGCGCCCGAGCGCAGGTGGGCGTCGGCCCAGCCCGGCAACCAGCCGTCGACCTCGTCGAGGCTGCTGCGGGCGCGGACCGCGGCGGTGGCGGTGGCGAGCGGACGGCCGTCGGGAGCCGCGTAGTGCGCGCCGGTGGTGGCGACGACCGCGAGGCGCTGCTCGGCGGCGAGGTCGACCAGCGCCTCGTAGCGTTCGTCGGCGAGCGGGTCCAGGGCGTGGGTGAGTTCGACGACGACCTGGTCGCGGCCGAACCGGTCGACCAGTTCGGCCAGTTCGCGGCGGGCCGGGTCGAGGGCGAACGTGCCGCGCGGTGCCGACTCCAGCGCCTGCCGCACCGAGCCCTTGCGGCAGCCGGTCAGCACCGTCCAGTCGCCGCCCGCGGCCTCGGTGAGGGCGTCGAGGTCGTGGATCGGCCGGCCCTTCACCCCGCCGCGGCGGTGGGCGTGGGCGATCTGCGCCGACAGGCTCGCGTACCCCGCGGGCCCCCGCGCCAGGGTCAGCAGGTGCCGCCCGGGAGGGTCGGGGACGCCGGCGCGGGCCGCGACCATCCGCTCGGTCTGGGTGCTGGGCATGGCGATGTCGAGGTTCAGCTCGGCGCCGAACACGGTCGGCAGCCCGAACGCGCTCGCCGCCTCGGCGAACCGGACGATGCCGTAGAAGCCGTCGTGGTCGGTGATCGCCAGCGCCTCCAGCCCGAGCGCCACGGCCTCCTCGACCATGCGCTCCGGCCCGGACGAGCCGTCGAGGAAGCTGAACGAGCTGTGGGCGTGCAGGTCGGCGAACGGCACGGTGGAGTCGGCCCGTTGCAGCCGTGGATCGGGCTGGTACTCGTCGCGCTTGCGGGACCACGCGGGGGAGTCGCCGCCGTCGGGGGCGGACCCGAAGTCGAACGGCCGCCGCTCGGTGCCGTTCGCGTCCGGCAGCGACGGCCGGCCGGACAGCTGCCGCTCCAGCTCGCGCCACGGCACGTCCGGGTTGTTGAACCCCACGCGAACAGTATCGAACAAGCGTACGAGGAGCGCAAACCCGCCCCCGGTGCCCCAGTGCCCCCGGTGCCCGTGCCCCGGTGCCCCGCCGCCGCGCGATCAGTGATCGGGTCCTCGTGACATGTCGCGAAGAACCGATCACTGATCGGCAGCGGAGACGCGTCAGGCGTCGGCGGCGGAGACGCGTCAAGGCGTCGGCGGCGGGGGACGCGTCAGGCGTCGGGGCCGTTGCGCTCCAGTTCGGCGAGCCAGGCGGCGGCGGAGGCGTCGGAGGGGGCCCGCCAGTCGCCGCGGGGCGACAGGGCGCCGCCGGCGCTGACCTTCGGACCGTTCGGCATGGCGGAGCGCTTGAACTGCGAGAAGGCGAAGTAGCGCTGCAGGAACACCCGCAGCCACCGCGTGATGGTCTCGAGGTCGTAGGCGTGGCGGCGGTCGTCGGGGAAGCCCGCGGGCCAGCGGCCGGCCTCGGCGTCGCGCCAGGCGTGCCAGGCCAGGAACGCCACCTTCGACGGCGGCAGCCCGTACCGCAGGATGTGGAACAGGAAGAAGTCGTGCAGTTCGTAGGGGCCGATGCGGTCCTCGGTGCTCTGGATCGCGCCGGTCTCCTCGTCGGCCGGGACCAGTTCGGGGGAGATCTCGGTGTCGAGCACCGAGGTCAGCAGGACGCCGGTCTCCGCGTCGACCTGGCCGCTGCCGACCGTCCAGCGGATGAGGTACTGGATGAGCGTCTTGGGCACTCCGGCGTTGACGGCGTAGTGGCTCATCTGGTCGCCGACGCCGTACGTGCACCAGCCGAGCGCGAACTCGGACAGGTCGCCGGTGCCGATGACGAACCCGTTGTGCTGGTTGGCCAGCCGGAACAGGTAGTCGGTGCGCAGGCCCGCCTGCACGTTCTCGAAGGTGACGTCGTAGACCGGCTCGCCGTGACTGAACGGGTGGTCCATGTCGGCGAGCATCTGCCGCGCCGCCGGGCGGATGTCGAGCTCGCGGGCCTCGACGCCCAGGGCGCGCATGAGCGCCCAGGCGTTGGCCTTGGTGTCCTCGCCGGTCGCGAACCCGGGCATGGTGACGCCGAGGATGGTCGAGCGGGGCACGCCGAGCCGGTCGCACGCCTTGGCCGCGACGATGAGGGCGTGGGTGGAGTCCAACCCGCCCGACACCCCGATGACCATGCGAGACCCGGCCGAGGCGAAGCGGCGCGCGAGTGCAGCGACCTGGATGTTGAACGCCTCGTAGCAGTCCTGGTCCAGCCGCGCCTGCTCGTCGGGGACGAACGGGAAACGCCGCAGGGCACGCTGCAACCCGACGTCGCGGTGGTGCGGCCGGTGCTCGAAGCCGACGCGGCGGTAGCGGCGTTCGGGTTCGCCGGCGGCGACCGCAGCGTCACTGAACGTTGGTGTGTGCAACCGTTCCAGCCTGATGCGGGCCAGGTCGACGTCCGCCACCAGCAGCTGTGGCTGGTCGGCGAACCGTTCGGACTCCGCCAGCTGCGCGCCGAGTTCGTGGACGGTGCCCTGACCGTCCCACGACAGGTCGGTGGTGCTCTCGCCCGTGCCGGCCGCCGAGTACACGTAGGCCGCGACGGCCCGCGCCGACTGCGACGCCGACAACGCCTTCCGGTCGGCCGACTTGCCGACCGTGATGTTCGACGCCGACAGGTTCGCCAGCACGGTCGCGCCCGCCAGTGCGGCGTACGACGACGGCGGGATCGCCGCCCAGTAGTCCTCGCAGATCTCGACACCGAGCACGAAGTCGGGCAGGTCGGCGGCGGCGAACACCAGGTCGTTGCCGAACGGCACCGTCGCCCCCGCGAGGGTGACCTCGAGCCCGGCCGTCCCCGAACCCGAGGCGAACCAGCGCTTCTCGTAGTACTCGCGGTAGTTCGGGAGGAACGTCTTCGGGACCACGCCGAGGATCTCGCCGCGGCTGATCACGACCGCGGTGTTGTACAGGCGCCCGGAACGTCGGACGGGCGCCCCGACCAGCAGGACCGGCGCGAGGTCACGGCTCGCCTCCCGCACGGTGACGACGGCTTCCTCGACGGCGTCGAGCAGGGCGTCCTGCAGCAGCAGGTCGTCGATGGCGTACGACGACAGGCCGAGCTCGGGGAACACCACCAGGTCGACGCCCTCGGCGTCGGCCCGGCGGGCCAGCTCGACGGTCGCCTCGGCGTTGCGCGCCGGGTCCGCGGTCGCGACCAACGGCGTCGCCGCGGCCACCCGCAGCAGGTCCTGGTCGTGCAGACTCGCGAACTCGCGCTCGGTCACGGCCCGAGCCTATGGCCCCGGCGCGACGGGTCGGCACCGTGTCCGGGATCTGCACAGCGGGCGCCCGCGGCGCGGTGGCAGGCTCCGGGGCATGGAGGACCGCACACCCGACCCGGCCACGCTGGAACCCATCGAGCGCGCGTCGGTCGACGAACTGCGCGCGCTGCAGCTCGAGCGGCTGCAGTGGAGCCTGCGTCACGCCTACGAGAACGTCCCCCACTACCGGTCGGCGTTCGACGCCGCCGGGGTGCACCCGGGTGACGTGACCGACCTCGCCGACCTGGCCAAGCTGCCGTTCACCACCAAGGGCGACCTGCGGGAGAACTACCCGTTCGGCATGTTCGCGGTGCCGCGCGAGCAGGTGATTCGCATCCACGCCAGCTCGGGGACGACGGGACGGGCGACGGTCGTCGGGTACACGGCCGAGGACCTCGACACCTGGGCCACCGTCGTCGCCCGCAGCCTGCGCGCCGGCGGGGTACGCCGGGGCGACATGGTCCACAACGCGTACGGGTACGGCCTGTTCACCGGCGGCCTCGGCGCGCACGCCGGCGCCGAGAAGCTCGGGGCGACCGTGGTCCCCGTTTCCGGAGGCATGACCGAACGCCAGGTCACGCTGATCCGTGACTTCGCGCCCGACGCCATCTGCGTCACGCCCAGCTACATGCTGGCGATCGTCGACGAGATGGAGCGGCAGGGCATGGACCCGCGGACGAGCAGCCTGCAGGTCGGGGTGTTCGGCGCCGAGCCGTGGACCAACGACATGCGCCGCGAGATGGAGGAACGGCTCGACCTGCACGCCGTCGACATCTACGGCCTGTCCGAGGTCATGGGCCCGGGGGTGGCGATGGAGTGCGTCGAGACCAAGGACGGCCTCACGGTGTGGGAGGACCACTTCTACCCCGAGGTGATCGATCCCGTCACCGAGCAGGTGCTGCCCGACGGTGAGGAAGGTGAGTTGGTCTTCACCAGCCTGACCAAGCAGGCCATGCCGGTCATCCGGTACCGGACCCGCGACCTCACCCGCCTGCTGCCGGGCACCGCCCGGACCATGCGGCGGATGGAGAAGATCACCGGCCGCACCGACGACATGATCATCCTGCGCGGCGTCAACCTGTTCCCCACCCAGATCGAGGAACTGATCCTGCGCACCCCGGCGCTGTCGCCGCACTTCCAGTGCATCCTGCAACGGTCCGGAACGCTCGACGACATGACGGTGCTGGTCGAGCGCCGTGTCGACGCGACGGCCGACGACGCCCGTGTGGCCGGCCACCACCTGCGGACCTTGGTGAAGAACACCATCGGCGTGACCGTCGCGGTCGAGGTGGTCGATCCGGACCGGGTGGAACGCTCGGTGGGCAAGATGCGCCGGGTCGTCGACGAACGCCCACCGCGCTGACCGGGTACGCCTTCGACATGAGCGAACCCGAGAACCAGAGCGGCCTGCCCGCCGGCGCCCTGTCCGACGACGACCTGCGGCGCGACGTCGAACACCTGCACAGCACCCGCCACGAGACGATGCTGCACGGCAGCGAGGACGCCTTCGAGGCCCACACACGCCGCATGCTCGAACTCGAGCAGGAGTTCATCCGGCGCTTCCCCGCCGAGGCCGCCCCGGACGAGCGTCGCACCCGCGCCGGCAGCCGGCACGAGGCCGGCCAGGACGACTGAACGGTTCGGCGAGCTCGAGCTACCCGGCCGGCCCGAGCCGGGCTGCCTGCAACGCCAGGTGGTCGCGCTCGGCCACGCTGGTCGCCGCCGCGGCGGCCTCGGCGTAGAGCGCGGCCGCGGTGGCCGTCTCGCCCGCCTGCTCGTGCAGGTACGCGCGTGCAGCGGTGAGACGGTGGTGCGCTCCGAGCGCGGTGTCCAGACCGCGCAACGCGGCGAGGCCGGCGTGGGGGCCGTCGACCTGACCGACCGCGACGGCCCGGTTGAGCGCCACCACGGCGTCGCCCGGACGCATCGCGAGCAGGTCGTCGTACCAGGAGAGGATCTGCGGCCAGTCGGTCTCGGCCGCGGTGGCGGCGTCGTCGTGCAGGGCTGCGACGGCCGCCTGCATCTGGTACGGCCCGGGTCGGTCGGCCGCGAGCGCGGACTGCAGGATCGCGACGCCCTCGGCGATCTCGTCGGTGTGCCAGCGGGAACGGTCCTGCCGGTCCAGCGGCACCAGCCGGCCGTCCGACGTGCGGGCGTCGCGCCGGGCGTGGTGCAGCAGCAACAACGCGAGCAGCCCTGCGACCTCCGGATCGGGGGAGAGCGTCACGAGGGTCCGGGTCAACCGGATGGCCTCGACGGCGAGGTCGAGCCGCCCGTTGTGGCCCGCGTTGTAGACCAGGTACAGCACCGTCAGCACCCGGCCGAGGTCACCGGCGCGGTCGAGCCGTTCACCGGAGATCGTCTTCTTGGCCCGGCTGATCCGCTGCGCCATCGTGGCCTCCGGCACGAGGAACGCGTCGGCGATCTCCCGGGTCGTCAACCCGCCCACGGCCCGCAAGGTCAGGGCGACGGCCGAGGCCGAGGTGAGCGACGGGTGGCAGCAACGGAACAGCAGCAGCAGGGTGTCGTCGCCCTGTTCGGTCGGCCCGGGTTCCGGCTGGTCGAGGGCGTCGTCCTCACGTCGGTGGCGGGCGACGTCGGAGCGCCAGGCGTCGAGGTACCGGCGGTGGGCGACGGTGACCAGCCACCCGAGCGGGTCGGCGGGCACTCCGTCGTCCGGCCAGCGCTTCCACGCCTCGACCAGCGCCTCCTGCACGGCGTCCTCGGCCGCGGCGAAGTCGTCTCCGCGACGGACGAGGACGCCGAGCGCGCGGGGTGCCAGCCCGCGCAGGAGGTCGTCGTCCACCGGTCAGACTTGCTCGAACAACGCGTCGAAGTCTGCGGGAGCCTCGGACATGAACGGCCGCACCTCGATCCACTCGTAGATCGGCTGGCCGCCCCGCCCCGGCGCCGACGACGCGTACGCCGCGATCTCGTGCGCTCGGGCCTCGGAGTCGACGTCGACGATCCACCAGCCGGCGATGAGGTCCTTGGTCTCGGCGAACGGACCGTCGGTGACCGGCGGCTGGTCGGGGCCGCCGTAACGGACGAACGTGCCGGTGGGGGCGAGACCCTGCGCGTCGACGAACTCACCCGACGCCTGCAGCATCTCGTTGATGTCGCCCATGAAGGCGATGTGCGCCCCGTACTCCTCGGGCGTGGCGCCCTGGAGGCCGCCGTTCTCGACCACCGGGGTGGGGCCGCCGCGGTAGTGCTTCAGGAGCAGGTACTTGGCCATGGTGGTGACTCCTCGTGTGTCCGGGACGACCATCTTGGCCGTCCTCCGACCAGGGGACGGAGCCGCCCGGTCGTTCTCGACACGGTCGGGCGAACTTTCCCGATCCCGCTGCTCCTACCGTGGCCGGGTGGCGTCGTCTCCGCACCGCTGGGTGGTGGTCCCGGCCGTCGTCGCCCCCGTCGCGTTGGTCGGCGGCTGGACGTGGGGCGTCGCCCGCCAGCCCCCGGGCTACAGCGCCGTCTCGCAGACCATCAGCGCCCTCGCGGCCCGGGACGCCACCGACCGCTGGATCATGACCGCCGGGCTGGCGCTGCTCGGGCTCGCCCACGTCGGTACGGCCCTCGGGCTCGGCCCGGCCGTCCGCACGCCGGCACGGGCCGTGCTCGCGCTGGGCGGTCTCGCCACGCTGGCGGTGGCGCTGTTCCCGCAACCGGCGGGCGACGGCTCGTCCGCCGCCCACGTGACCTCGGCGACGGTCGGGTTCGTGGCGCTCACGGTGTGGGTGGCGCTCGCCGTGGACCGCAGCGCGGCGTGGCCGCTGCGCCCGCCCGCCACGACGGTGGCGACCGTCGTGCTCGCGGGGCTGCTGGTCACGTTCGGGCTGACGATCTCGGGCGATGTCGTGGGGGTGACCGAGCGGCTGCTCGCCGCCGCGCAGGCGCTGTGGCCGCTCGTCGCCGTCGCCGGACTGCTGGCTACTCGACGGCCTCGCCCGCCTGCTCGGCCCAGATCGGCTTGAGCTGCTCCTCGAGGCGCACGAACTCGGCGTTGGCGGCGTCGTACTCGGCCCGGGCGGCGTCGTAGGCCGGGTTGACGGCGTAGGCGGGTTCCTCGGGCACGGTGTCGACCGGCTGTCCCTGCGTCGACGCGAACTGGTCGAGGGTGGCGCGCGCGACCGACAGTCGTTCGCGGGCGGTGATGAACCTCTGCTGGAGATCGTCGGTGTCGGTCATGCCGTCATCCTTCCCCGTCCGGGGGCCGCCGCTCGTCGTAGCGTGGTCGTCGTGGCGGACTGGACGGGCGAGGGCGTCGAGACGGCGGCGTGGTACCGCGAGATGGCGGCGCGCGGGTACGGCGACAGCTCCCCGACCTACCGGCGGTTGGCCGAGGCCGTCGCCGACGACCCGGGCACGCTGGCACGCCTCTCCACCCTCGCGCCGCTACACCGTCAGCCCAACCTGCTGTTCGGGGCGGCGCGGCTGCTCGGCGGGCCAGTCGACGACCCACCTGCATTCCTGCGCTGGTGCGAGGCGAACTGGCCGGCGGTGCGCGACGTCGTCACGACCACCGCACCCAGACCAACGAGGCGCGCCGCTGCGCGACCCTGCTGCCCGCCCTCGCCGCGGCGCCCGGTCCGCTCGCGGTGATCGAGATCGGCGCCAGCGCCGGGTTGTGCCTGCAGCCCGACCGGTACGCGTACCGCTACCTCCGAGCGACCGGTGACCACACCGTCGGCACTTCGTCGCTCACGCTGACCTGCGAGGTGTCCGGGCCGGCGCCGCTGCCCGACACCCTCCCCGAGGTCGTCTGGCGCCACGGACTCGACCTGCACCCGCTCGACGTCACCTCGGACGACGACGTGCGGTGGCTGCAGAGCCTGGTCTGGCCCGAACACCACGAACGCTTCGAGATCCTCACCGCGGCGATCGGGATCGCGCGCGCCGATCCGCCGCCGGTCGCCGCCGGGGACCTGCTCGTCGACCTGGAGCCACTGGTGCACAGTGCACCGGTCGACACCACGGTCGTCGTGTACCACTCGGCCGTGCTCGCCTACCTCGGCGAGGACGACCGACGCCGGTTCGTCGACTCGGTCGGCCGTCTCGGCCGCGACGTCGTCTGGATCTCGAACGAGGCGCCGGGCGTGGTCGTCGACGGCCCCGACTCGCCGGGCCGGTTCCTGCTGGCGGTCGACGGTCGACCCGTCGCGCTGACCGGGCAGCACGGTCACACGTTGGAGTGGCTCTGAACGCCGCGCCATGGCCTAGGGTCCGTGACATGGACGGCGACGCCGCGCGGCGGACCTACCTGCTGATCGACGGCGAGAACCTCGACGCCACGCTCGGCGTCAACGTGCTGCAGCACCGCCCGTTGCCCGAGGAACGCCCGCGCTGGGAGAAGGTGCTCACCTTCACCCAGCAGCTGTGGGACCAGCCGGTCACCGCGCTGTTCTTCCTCAACGCGTCGTCGGGTCACCTGCCCATGTCGTTCGTGCAGGCGCTCACCGCGATCGGGTACCGCTCGGTCCCGCTGTCCGGCCCGGCGGACGTCAAGGTGGTGGACGTCGGCATCCAGCGCACCCTCGCCGCGATCGTGCCGCGTGATGCCGACGTCGTCCTGGGCAGCCACGACGTCGACTTCCTCGGCGAACTGCGCACCCTGCTCGAGACCGACGGCCGCCGCGTCGCCCTGCTCGGTTTCACCGAGTACATGAGCACGGCGTACTCCGAACTGCATCCGGCGGGGCTCGGCACCTACGACCTGGAGCACGACGCCAGGGCGTTCACGAAACCGCTGCCGCGCATCAGGATCCTCGACATCGAGGCGTTCGACCCGGCCGACTTCCTCTGACCCGGGCGGTTCCTGCCGTGGCCGGTGAGGTGCACGTCCCGCCCGTCGCTCCCGCGGAGCTCGCGGCGGTGGCGGCGGTGGCGCCGCTCGCCCTCGGGCTCACGATGCGGGCGGGACCGTTCGAGGTTCCCGTCGGTCTGATGGCCGGTGCGGGTCGGGTCGAACACGAGGAGTCCGAGGTCGGGGGCGCGACCCGCGAGTTCCTGCGCGAGGATCCCTGGTCCGGCATGGGATCGGTCCATCCCGGCGGGTGGATGCTCCTGGCGCGTGACGACGACACGATCGTCATCGGTCAGCGCCGGGATGAGGTGGGCCTCGGGCCGGTGGTGACACTGATCCGTTCCGGTGACCGCTTCGAGGCGACCGCGATGGGCGGCGTACGGCTGGTGACTCGCCGGCCCCACGAACGGGTCGAGCCGGTGCTCGACGCCACCGTCGACGGTGCGAGCGTGGTGGTGAGCTGGGATCGCGGCGCCGACTCCGGCCGCCACCCCCTGCGTCAGGTCGCCGACGTGCGCACCGCGGTCGCCGCCGACGCCGTCCACGTCCTGCTCGTGTCGGCGCCGGTGGGCCCGCCCCGCACCGGGTGGCAGGTCTCCACCGGCATGACCGCACGCGCCACCCTGCACCTCGACGACGACCTCGGGGGCCGGCCGCTGTACAGCGACCACACCGTCCCCGGTGCGCGACTGCCGCTGCGCTGACTGGCCGGGTCCACCAGCCACGTGCGGATGCGGACCACGTCACGCTGCGGCGAGGCTCGTCACGTCCGCCCTGACCGGGGTGGTGACGGACGAGGGGAACGGCTTGACATCCACGACCGACGAGTACGCCGACCTGCGCATCGACACGCCGGGAACACCGGGATACGAACGCGACCGGGCCGTGTACGCGCTCGCGGCGCTGCCCGCGCCCGCCGAGGCCGTGACCGTCGCCGACGTGGAGGCGACCGTGGCCGCGGTGCGGTACGCGCGTGACCGGGGTTGGCGGATCGCGGTCCTCGCCACCGGGCACGGTGCGGAGCGACTCCCGCGGATGACCGGGAGTCTGCTGATCCGCACGGCCTTCTCCGAGGCGGTCGTGGTCGACGTCGAGCGTCGGCGGGCCCGTGTCCCGGCCGGCCGGACCTGGGGTGAGGTCGTGGCGGCGGCGAGCCCGCACGGACTGGTCGCGCTGCACGGCTCCTCGCCGGGGGTCGGCGTCGTGGGGTTCCTGCTGTCCGGCGGTCTGAGCTTCCACAGCCGTCGTTTCGGAGTCGGGTCGAACAGCGTGCTGGCCGCGGAGATCGTCACCGCCGACGGTGTGGTGCGACGTGTCGACGAGGCGCACGACGGCGACCTGTTCTGGGCCGTGCGCGGTGGTGGGGCGGGGCTCGGCGTGGTCACCGCGCTCGAGATCGAGCTGTACCCGGTCGGTGACGTCCTGACGGGAGCCGCGTTCTTCAGCGCCGAGCACGCCGGTGAGCTGCTGCGGGCGTGGCGGGACTGGGCCGCGACCGCGCCGCGTTCCGTGGCGACGACCGTCCGACTGCTGCGCTTCCCTCCCCTTCCCGAGATCCCGCCGCCCCTCGTCGGCGGTCAGGTCGTGTGCGTCGACGGCGTCGCGCCCGCTGCCGACTCCGAGGCCACGCACGCGGTGGCCGAGTTGCGGGCCCGACTGGAGGCGGTCGCCCCGACCGTGCTGGACACCTGGCACGTGGGTCCACCGCTCGACGTCACCGCGACCCACATGGACCCGCCGGATCCCGTTCCGACCCTGAACGACCACGCCCTGCTCGCCGGACTCCCGGACGCCGCGGTCGAGTCCCTCGTCGCCGCCTGCGGCCCGGACTCCGGTTCCACGCTCGCCATGGCGGAACTCCGGCAACTCGGCGGTGCGCTCGCCGACCCGCGGCGTCCGGGCGGATACCTCGACCGCATCGTGGATCCCTGGCTGCTCAACGTCATCGACATCCTCCCGGCCGAGGAGCTGCGGGCGCCGGTCGCGGCCTCGCTCGCGGCTGTCACGGACGCCCTCGCGCCGTGGGTGACCGGGCGCATCGTCCCGACGTTCGTCGCGCGTCCGGACGAGCCACGTCCGGCCGTGTCGCCCACGGCGGACCGGCTGCTGCAGGGCATCCGGCAACGGGTCGACCCGGACGGTGTCTTCCTCGCGACGACCCTGCCTCTGCCGGACCAGCCGGCCGGGCACCCGGTGTCACTGCCGCCGGGTCTGCCCGACGTCTGGGACTGACCACCACCCACCACGGCGAGATCCGCCGTTCCGAGAGGAGACCCCGAGATGAGCGAGACCCACCACGGCCGTTGTGCCTGCGGCGCGGTGACCTACCGCTTCGACACGCAGCCCAGCTTCGTGGCGAACTGTCACTGCACCGACTGCAAACGCGCGTCCGGCGGCGAGATGGCCACCTTCGCCCTGGTGTCGGAGTCGGATCTCACCGTCTCCGGGGAGACACGGGGTTTCCCCTACCCGGCGAACACCGAGACCTGCGCCGGGAACGGTCTCACCCGCGTGTTCTGCGCCTCCTGCGGTTCACGCCTGTTCAGCAACGAGCTGGTCGACTTCCCCGGCGGGGTGTTCGTCCAGCAGGGCACGCTGGACCGTCTCGACGAGTGGACGGCACCGCAGGTCGAGATCTTCACCTGGAGCCGGCAGCCGTGGATGCCCGCCCTGGACCTGCCGCAGTACGACCACGGCGTCACGTCGGCCGCGGACGCCGTCACGCAGGGCTGAGCCATCATGACGAGGTGACGACACCTCGCAACCTGCTGCAGATCCTCGACGGCGTCCCGCCCTGGACACCTCACGTCGCGGCCGAGATCAACGACTACGACATCAAGGTCGCGAACGTGGCCGGGGAGTTCGCCGAGCACGTGCACGCCGACACCGACGAGGTGTTCCTCGTCCTCGCCGGGCGGCTGCACCTCGACCTCCCCGACGGCACGGTCACGCTCGGGCCGATGGACGTCCACACCGTGCCCCGGGGGACGACGCACCGGCCGCGGGCCGAGGCGGGGACGCAGATCCTGATGGTCGAACCGCGCGGCACCAGCCAGGACGGCACCGCCGAGGGGTCGACCGGAGTGCGTGCCTGAGCCCCACTGTCAACATGCCTTGATGCCTCGGTGGTGTCAAGCTACGTTGACGCTGTGACCGACACCGGGACGTGGCAACGCGAGGCGACCAGCGCCGACCCGGCGGTCGGCCTGCGGGCGGTGCGCTCCCTGCGCGCGCTCGCCGACCGGCTGGAGAGCCAGCACGTGCAGCACGCGCGCACGCTCGGCTGGTCGTGGAGGGACATCGCCGAGGCTCTGGGTGTCAGTCGGCAGGCGGCGCACCAGAAGCACGGCCGGACCGAGAGGACCAGGTGAGGGACGTGCTCGAGAGATTCACCCGTGACGCCCGTGCGGTCGTCATCGCGGCCCGCGCCGAGGCCGTCGGCCGTGGGCACCGCTGGATCGGTACCGAACACCTCGTGGTGGGCCTGCTCGAGGCGGGCGGCCCGGGGGTGGCCGCCCTGCGCGCCACCGGCGTGACGGTCGAACGGATCCGCGCCGGCATCGCCGACCACGTCCCCGGTACCGGTCTCGACGCGGAGGCGCTGGCGACCCTGGGCATCGACCTCGACGCCGTCCGCCGGGCGGCCGAGGACCAGTTCGGTGTCGGCGCGTTGGAAGCCGCCCCGGACGGTCGCGGTCGGATCCGCATGACCCGCCGGGCCAAGAAGGTCCTCGAGCTCGCCGTGCGGGAGTCGCGGCGGCGCCGGGAGTCCTCGATCACCTCGACCCACCTGCTGCTCGGTCTGCTGCGCGAGGGCGGGGGACTCGGCGTCCGCGTGCTCGCCGAGCAGGGTGTGGACGTCGCGGCGCTGCGGACCGCGCTGCAGGAACAGGGCCGCGACGGCCGAGCCGCCTGACGTCGGTCAGTCGAGCGCGGTACCGCCGTAGGAAGCCTCGAGCGCGACCGCGACCGCCCGGGCGTCGGCGTCGCGCTCGGCGGCCGGCGGGCGGGGGAGCAGGTCGTCC
This sequence comes from Jatrophihabitans sp. YIM 134969, assembly GCF_054456675.1. Lineage (NCBI taxonomy): Bacteria > Bacillati > Actinomycetota > Actinomycetes > Jatrophihabitantales > Jatrophihabitantaceae > Jatrophihabitans > Jatrophihabitans sp. YIM 134969. The sequence goes on along the minus strand of NZ_JBTJEQ010000030.1, from coordinate 1,428 downwards.
CAGGCGACGAGGAACGAGCCGCGCAGCTGCTCGAACCCCTCGGGACGCGCGAAGAAGAACGGGTGCAGGTGCGCCCCGCCGTCCCCGATCCGGTAGACGTGGCACCGCGCGATGTGCGGCAGCGCCTCGACGTGGCGGGCGATGTGCACGGTCAGGATCCCGAGTTCGGCCGCGAGATCGTCCGGCAGATCGGCGAGATCGTGGTGCGCACGGGGTTGCAGCATCATGGCCAGTGGCACACCGGCGGCGATCGTCCGCAGGCGCCAGTGGTCGTCGGCCCACACCGCCGGCACGTCGGGCCGGCAGGCGGGACAGTCCGCGCTCCCGGACTCGCCGACACGCGGCGCCTCGGGAAGCGTTGCTGGGCGCAACGGTTTGACGCGGATACCGTCGGGCTCGAACGGGAAGATGTCCCACTCGGCCATCGACAGGTCGGGGACGGGCAGCCGGCCGTCGGGACCGGCGGCGGCCGCCACGCGGGCGGAGAACTCCTCAGGACCGACCGGCACCACGCGCCTCCTCGACGGCCGCCGCGGTGGCGGGTGAATCGTTGCTCAGGGCATCGATCACGCCGTCGACGTCGGCGGCGGAACGGTTCTGCGAGAGCTTCCACTTCGCCTCGACCCGGCTGATGACGACCTCGACCCCGACGATGGCCCGCAGTTGTCCGTCGACGAAGCGGGTCGGGGCGTCGTCGACCGACCAGGACGGGTCGCGGCCGGCTTCGTGCTTGGTCGTCAGGTCACGCACGACGGTCGAGGTCCAGGCGGTGTCGTCGTGCACCACCAGCTCGCCGTACACGTGCGCCGTCACGTAGTTCCAGGTCGGCACCACCCGCCCGTGCTCGGCCTTGGTCGCGTACCAGGACGGTGAGACGTAGGCGTCGGGGCCGCGCACGATCACCAGGGCCTCGCCGACGGCGGGCACCCGCCAGTGCGCGTTGTTGCGGGCCACGTGACCACGCAGCACTCCGGGGGAGCCGTCGGGTGCGGCGTCGTGGACGAACGGCAGCAGGGTCGCCACCAGACCGTCCGCGGTGGCCGTCACGAGATCGGCCGCACCGTGGTGGTCGAGCAGGGCCACGACGGCCTCGGTCGAGGGTGGCGCGAAGTGGGCGGGCACGTACACCCGGCCATCCTCGCAGCATCCGCCGTCGCGCACGGGATCCCGGGACGACCGCTCCGGGATCCCGTGCGTCGGCGTCGGTCAGGAACCGGTGGACGGCGTGACCGACGACGGAGCGTCGGACGGCGCGCTCGACGGTGCGCCCGAGGGAGCCCCGCTCGGCGCACCCGACGGCGCCCCGCTGGGCGCACCCGAGGGAGCGCCGCTCGGCGCACCCGACGGCGCCCCGCTGGGCGGGGTGGCCGGGGTGTCGCCGCCCTGACCCTTGCCGCCCTTCCCCTCGCCACCCGGGGCCTTCCCGCC